>JBKKAU010000173.1:0-1509 GCA_046714475.1 Thermoanaerobaculia bacterium | reverse complement strand
GGCTTCCGCATCGAGCTGGGAGAGATCGAGGCCGTGCTGGCGGAGCACCCGGCGGTGCGGACCGCGGTCGCCGCGGCGCTGGGCGAGGCCCAGGGCCGCAAACGGCTGGTCGCCTGGGTCGTCCCCGAGGCCGGGGCCGCCCCTCCCGAAGCCGACGAGCTGCGCGCGCTGGCCGCCGCCAGGCTCCCCGAGTACATGGTGCCCGCCGACTTCGTCCTGATCGACCGCCTGCCGCTGACGGCGAACGGCAAAGTCGACCGCCAAGCCCTGCCGGCGCCCGATCGCCGCGGCGCCGGGGAGGGCGAAACGGCCGCCGGCGACGGCGCGGCCGACGAGCTGGCGCGGGTGTTCGCCGAGGTCCTGGGGGTGGACCGGCTGGGCGCCGGCGAGAACTTCTTCGCGGCGGGCGGCGACTCGATCCTGGGCATCCAGGTGGTGAACCGCGCCCAGGAGAAGGGCTTCCACATCACGCCCCAGCAGCTCTTCGAGCACCGCACGATCGCCGACCTGGCCGCCGCCGTGCGCTTCACCCCGCGCCAGGGCGACGACCAGGGTCCGGTCACCGGACCGGTGCCCCTCACCCCGCCGCAGCTCCGCCTCCTGGAGAGGGAGGACCCGGGCGACGCGGCCGAGTCGCTCGCCCTGGACCTTCTACGGCCTGCCGCCCCCGCCCTGGTGGAGCGCGCCGTCGAGCGGCTGCTCGTCCACCACGACGCGCTGCGCCTGCGCTGTGAGCGGGAGGACGGGGCGTGGCGGCAGAGAGGAGACGCCCCCGGCGGGCCCGCCCCCTTCCTGATCGTCGACCTTACGGCCCTCGCCGCGGTCGCCCAGGAACGGGCGTTCGCCCTGGCCTCCCGCCCCGGCCCTCCTTTCGACCTTGCTACCGGCCCGCTGCTCCGGGCGGTCCTGTTCCAGCGCGGCGGGACCGGGGACGACCGGCTCCTGCTCTCCATCCATCCGCTCGCGGTCGACGAAGCCGGCTGGCAGATCCTGGTGGAGGACCTTGCAGCCGCGCTGGAGCAGGCGGGCCAGGGCCGGGAGATCACCCTCCCGGCCAAGACGGCCTCCTCCAGGCAATGGGCCGAAAGGATCGCCGGCCACGACGCGGCGGCCGCGGCGGCCCCGGAAAGCCGGCCGCGCTCGCGCCGGCCGGTCCGCATGGAGCTCGCGGCGCTTTCGGAGGAGGAGACCCGCGGCCTTCTGGAACGGGCCGCCGCGGCCTACGGCAACACGCCGCAGGAGGTGCTGCTCGCCGGCCTGGCGCGGACGCTCGCCCGGCTCGCCGGCGAGAGCGCTCCGCGGATCGAGGCCGAGGTCCCGGCGCGGCAGATGGCGGCGGCGGATCTCGACCTCGCGCGCACCGTGGGGTGCCACGAGGTCGGCGTCCCGCTGGCGCTCGACCCGCGGGGCCTCGACGCCCCGGGCGAGGCCCTGAAGACGGTCAAGGAGCGGCTCCGGGCCGTCCGCGGCCTCCCCGGCGGGCCGCCGGCCGCGGCGTCCCTCTTCTGC
>JBKKAU010000172.1:0-9114 GCA_046714475.1 Thermoanaerobaculia bacterium | reverse complement strand
GGTGAACTCGGCGGAGGCGACGTTCACGCAGACGCAGTCCATCTCGACGCCGGAGGCATTCCAGCGGCGCAGCTGCTCACAGGCGGTGCGAATGACCCAGGTCCCGAGATCGCGGATCAGCCCCGTGCGCTCGGCCGACGCGACGATCGCGGGCGCGGAGACCTCGCCGAGCTGCGGGTGCGTCCACCGCAGCAGCGCCTCGACCCGTGCGGCGCGGTTGGTCGTCAGCTCGAAGATGGGCTGATAGACGAGCGTGAGCTCGTCATGGGCGATCGCGTGCCGGAGGTCGCGCTCCACGTTCAAGCGTCGATCGGTCGCGCTGCGGGCGCGCGCCGTCGCGCTCTCCGATCGCCGTCCGCCGCGACGCTTCGCCTCATAGAGCGCGCCGTCGGCGACGGCGATCAGGTCGCGGCCGGTGACCTCCCCCTCCAGATCCTCCAGCGAAGCGAGCCCGATCGAGACCGTCGCCCGGAGGGAGGCGCCGCCCTCGCTGCCGTCAACCGGCACCGCGGCCCCTTCGATGAGCGACCGGATCTTCTCGGCCACCGCGCCGGCCGCAGCGAGACCGGTCTCCGGCAAGACCAGCAGGAACTCCTCGCCGCCGTAACGGCCGATCCAGTCGGTGCCGCGCAACGCGCCTGCGATCCCCCGGGCGGCGTATTGGAGCAGCCGGTCTCCCGCGAGATGGCCGTACCGGTCGTTGACCGACTTGAAATGATCGAGGTCGGCCATGGCGACGGTGAGCGGCCGGCCGTAGCGCAACGCCCTCTCCAGCTCCTTGTCGAGCTGCTCCAGGACCGCCTCGCGCCGCAACAGGCCGGTCAGCCCCTCGTAGGTCGCCGACTCGAAGAGGCGGGCGTTCTCGAAGACGATCGCGACGTGATGGGCGAGCAGGCTCAGGAGGTCCAGCTCCTCGGCCGGATAGGCGCGGCTCCCCTCCTTGCGCCCCAGGACGAGCAGCCCGGTGAGCTCGCCCCCCTGGCTCCAATGGATGAGCGGCGCCACGAGGCCGGCCGGGTCGAGGCCGGGGAACCCCCGACCCGGAAGAGGACGGCCGCTCTTCAGGAGCGCGGCAAGGCCCGGGTCGCCGAGCCGCGGCAGACGTCCGGTCTCCGGGGTCGTCCCGGCCGAGGCGAGCAGGGTGAGCAGCCCGGAGCCCGGATCGGCGATCAGCAGCGCCGCCGAACGCGACGCGAAGATCCCGGTGAGGCTCGACACCAGGTGCTCGCCCATCCGCGGCAGCTTGCCGAGCGCCGGCAGCTCGCCGGCGAGCGCGATCAGCCGCTGCCGCAGAGCGTACCGCTCGGGGAAGAAACGGCGCGCGATCAGCCCGTGGAGGGCGCGCCGCAACGGCGCGAAGAGCAGTCCCAGGAGCAGCGTCGCGGCCGACACCGACCAGACCGACGCCTCGTCCTCCACGAGATGGGAGAAGAGGACGCCTCCCGCCCCGAGAGCGGCGTAGAAGACCAGCAGCAGGCTCCCGGTCAGCGCCGTATAAATCAGGCCGCGCCGCGCCACCAGCTCGATGTCGAAGAGGTGGTAGCGGAAGATGGCGGCGAAGAGGGACACCGGATAACTCAACAGCAGCAGGCCTTCCAGGGCGTACAGCCATTCCGGCGCCGTCAGCCCCAGCCGTCCAAGCGCGGCGAGGAGCAGCAGGAACAGCAGCCAGGGCAGCGCGCCGGCCAGGACCAGCCCCGCCTGGTGCCGCCCCCGCGGCTCCGGATGGCGCAACGCCTGGACGCCCAGCAGCGCGCAGACCGCGAGGCCCCAGACGGGGAGGCCGACGTCGATCAGCAGCGTTTCGAACCCTTCGAGGCTCCAGGGGAAGACGCGGAGCCCGCGCACCTCTTCCGTCAGGCAGGTCGCGCAGGCCAGGGTCCCCAGGCCGACGCCGGCGACGTAGTAGGCCGGCACCACCCAGGCCCGGCCGCGCAGCCAGGCGTGACGCTCGGGGATCGACGACGCCAGGTGCAGCTCCAGGCCGATCTGGAGGCCGGTGAGCAGGTAGTACGCCGAGACGACCACCGCGCTCAGCCCGGGGTGCCCGGTCGAGACCGGCAGGGCGAGCTCCAGCGCCACCGCCGCCGTGAATCCCAGCAGGAGACGGGCCCTCCGGTCGCCGAAGCTCTGCCCCAGCGCGAGCAACGCGACGGCGAGAGAGCAGGCCGCGGTCAGACCCTTGAAGAGGAAGGGCGCCCAGGGGGGCCGGACGCCGGGGACCACCCGAAGGTCCAGGACCCTCCCACCGCGCAGGACCCGGAAGAGGACGGCGCGACGCGGGCGGAGATCCTCCGCCGCCTCGTCATAGTTGGAGAAGCTCGCGAGCCGCCGGTCGCCGATCTCCAGGAGCCGGTCCCCGGGCCGGAGGCCGGCCCGCTCCCCCGGCAGGCCGGGCGTCACGGACGAGACCACGAGGTCTCCTTCGAGGACGAAGCCGACCCGCCGGCCCGCGTCGCGGACCATCTCGACCCCCTGGAGGGCCAAAAGTCCCATCACACACGACACGAGAGTCGCGGCCAACGCAACGCGGGCCCATCGCTCGACGCGCAAAGAGATGTCCTCGACCTTTCGAGGCGCGAATTGTAACGCATCTCGCGATGGCTGGAAGAGCGCGCCGCCAGGCTGTTCGACACCACCCGGGGTTGCGGTAGGATCGGCGACCATGCCACGCCATCCGGGATTCTCGCCTTCCGTGGACGACATCGCCGGCGCCGTCTACTCGGGGCTCGCACACCGCCTGGAGACCTATCGCGGCGAGGTCTACCCCCTGCACGTCGGCGACACCTGGATGGAGCCGCCCGCGGGGTGCCGCATGGAAGACCTTCACGTCGCCGAGTACCCCGGGATGCACCGCTACGCGCCTCCCCAGGGGCTGCCGGCGCTGCTCGACGCCATCGCCGAACGGGTGGCGGCCCGCTCCGGCGCTCCGACCCGCCGCGAGAACGTGCTGGTCGCGACCGGGGCGACCGGCGCGCTCGGCGCCGTGGCGGGGGCGATCGTGGCGCCCGGCGACGAGGTGCTGCTGCTCGCCCCCCACTGGCCGCTGATCACCGGCATCGTCCAGTCGTTCCATGGCGTCGCCGTCGAGGTGCCGTTCTTCGGCGAGGCCGACTCGCCGGAGAACGCGGTCGAAGCCGTGCGGCGCCACCGGACCGGCCGCACCGTCGCCCTCTACCTCAACACCCCGA
The DNA here is from genome assembly GCA_046714475.1 of Thermoanaerobaculia bacterium. Lineage (GTDB taxonomy): Bacteria > Acidobacteriota > Thermoanaerobaculia > Multivoradales > UBA5704 > DASPJI01. Next base: position 5,923 of record JBKKAU010000172.1, on the reverse strand, counting down.
GCAACCCGACCGGCCGGGTGATCCCGCGCTCCTGGATCGAGGCGCTGGTCGAGTGGGCGCGGAGCGAAGGCCTCTGGGTGATCTCCGACGAGGTCTACGAGGACTACCTCTACGAAGGCGAGCACACCTGGACCCGGCCGTTCGCCCCGGAGCGCACCTTCGCCGCCCACTCCTTCTCCAAGGCCTACGGCATGGCGGGGAACCGCTGCGGCTATGTGGTCGGCCCCGCCGAAGCCATGAAGGCGCTGCGCAAGATCAGCATGCACAGCTTCTACAGCACGCCGACCGCGGCGCAGCTCGCCGCCCTGCGGGTGCTCCAGGGACCGGGAGAGGCGTGGGTCGCCGCGGCGCGCGAGTCCTACCGGGCGGCAGGGGAAAAAGCCGCCGCGCGCCTGGGGGTCGAGCCGCCCCGGGGGAGCACGTTCCTCTTCCTCGACATCGCCGACCATCTGGACGACCGCGGGCTCCAGGGGTTCCTGGAGGACGGCGTCGACCGCGGCCTGTTCGTGGCGCCCGGCCCCAGCTTCGGCCCCTACCCGACGCACATCCGCCTCTGTTTCACCGCCGCGCCGCCCGGCGTCGTCGGGCGCGGCGTGGACGTGCTCGCCTCGCTGCTCGGCCGCTGAGCAGCAGATTTGCCTTAATTGGTTGACTTCCCACTCCTGGCGCAGTCCCCCTCGCTCGGCGCGCCATCCCCTCAGGAGGGGGCGCCGGCCCCCGGCGAGGGGATGCCACCCCCTCGCCAGGGGAGAGGTCCCCCCGCTTCGGCGCGCCATCCCCCCGGAAGGGGACGTCGGCCCCTCCTATAAGGACGACGCCGGCCCGAAGGTCGGCGTCTCCAGGTCGCGAACGGGGACCGCCGTTACTGCTTGGCCGGAGCGCTGGCGAACGTGGGCCTCTCCCGCTGCCAGTAGAACGGCTCGCGCTTCTTGGGATGGTTGCCGCGCTGGTCGAGGGTCGCGGCGTCATAGACCCGGCCGTTCAGGACCACCAGCCCGACCTTCTCCGAGTTGCGGATGTCTTCGAGCGGGTTGGCGTCGAGCACGGCGAGATCGGCCAGCTTGCCCGGCTCGATCGAGCCGATGTCCTTGTCGAGGCCCAGGTACCGGGCGCCGTTCAGGGTCGCGGCGCGCAGGGCCTGGTGCGGCGTCGCTCCGCCCTGGACCATCATCCAGATCTCCCAGTGGGCGGCGAGGCCCTCCCGCTGGCCGTGGGCGCCCATCTGCACGCTGACGCCTTCGTCCATCAGCTCCTTGACGCCGCGGGCGGTGTTGAAGTGGTTGTAGTCATCCTCGGGGGCGAGGCCGCCCGCCGGCCGGCGCGCCGCGGCGTCGATGATCTCACGGGCACGAACGACAGCAGCCTCTGGTTGTCCCAAACCTTCGTGTGGGTGTACCAGTAGTTCTCGCCCCACAGGCCGCCGTAGGCGACGACCAGGGTCGGCGTGTAGCCGGTCTCGCTCGCCTTCCAGAGCTGGCGCACGTCGTCGTAGATCCGCGCCACCGGTATGGCGTGCTCGATGCCGGTGTGGCCGTCGACGATCATGGTCATGTTGTGCTGGAAGAGCGACCCACCCTCGGGCACCACCATCATCCCGAGCTCGCGGGCGGCGGCCACGACCTGCTGCCGCTGGTCGCGGCGCGGCTGGTTGTAGCTCTTGACGCTGAACGCCCCCACCGCCTTCATGCGCCGCAGGTGGAAGCGGGCGTCGTCCAGGCTGTCGATCTCGGAGGTGGCCGTCGGGTTCGACGCGCCGTAGAGGATCCTCCCGGTCGAGAAGATCCGCGGCGCCAGCAGCTTGCCGGTACGCGCCATCTCGCCGGCGGTGAAGATCAGGCCGGTGTCGTTCGACGGGTCGTGGAGCGTCGTGACCCCGAAGCCGAGGCTCGCGGCGGTGACCCAGCTCTGCTCGGGCACCATGCCGTCGTCGCCCATGTCGCCGTGCCAGTGGACGTCGATCAGCCCGGGGAGGATCGTCTTGCCGGCGGCGTCGATGACGTGGGCGCCGGACGGCACCTGCACCTGGGCGCGCGGCCCCACGGCGCGGATGCGGTTGCCTTGGATCACCACCGTGCCGTCCTCGATGACCTCCTCGCCGCGGTCGCCGCGCATGGTGATCAGACGGCCGCCGACCAGGGCGACCGTACCGGTGGGCACGTCGGCGGTCGCCTGGAAGCCGATCGGGATGCCGCGCTCCGGCGGTCCGGGCAGCTTCTCGGGGGCGCCTTCCAGGAAGGCGAAGGCGTCGGTCAGCGCCTGCGTGAAGAGCTCGGGGCCGAGCGCCCAGTGCAGGCGCTTGGAGTCGCCCGACCAGCGCAGGAACTCGCCGGCGTCGCGCGTCACCTTGGCGAGCGGGAGGGACTTGGCCTTGGGGCCGATCTCGACGGTCTGGCCGGTGGGGACGAACGGCGCGATGAAGGCGTTGAAGCGCTCGGTGAAGGCCACCCAGCGGCCGTCGGGGGAGACGCGGAACTCGGTCGCGTTCTCGCTCGACAGATGGGTGCGCGGCTCGGAGCCGTCGAGGCCGACCGAGGTCAGCTCGCGCTTCCCGTCTGTCTGGTCGGCCCGGGGGGTCCGGAAAAGGTAGACGCGGTCGCTCGCGGCGCCGAAGTGCGGCCGCTCGCCGTCCTCGGCGATCCGCGTCGAGGCGCCGCCACCCACCGGCACACGGTAGATGCCGGGCTCGATCGACCAGGCGGCGGGGCGAAGGCCGCCGCCGGTCACCCGGCGGTAGACCACCTGCTTGCCGTCCGGCGTGAACACCGGCTCGACGTAATGGCCCGGCCGGTCGGTCAGGACGCGGCCCGCGCCGCCGTCGGCCGGGGCCACCCGGACGCTCCCCAGCTCCTCGTCGTCCCAGGAGACGTAGACCACCGAGCGGCCGTCGCGGGAGAACGACGGATGGAACTCGAGGTGATCGTCCTGCCGCGTCAGGCGCCGCGGCGTGCCGTTCGGCAGGTCGCGGACCCAGAGGTGGCCCATGGCGGAGTAGACGACCCGGTCGCCGCGCGGCGAGACTTCGACCCAGCGCAGCATCTTGACGTCGAACTTCTCCGGCGCCACCTCGACGGGGAAGCGCAGGGCCTGCTGGATGCGGCGGGTGGTGCGGACGTGGAACGGGATCTCCGCGACTTTCGCAGCCGCGCCGTTCGTCGTGTCGAGGCGGTGGATCTTGCCGCCGGCCCAGAAGACGAGCGAGCGCGAGTCGGGCGTCCAGCTCATGCCGGGGTAGACGCCGTGGATGGCCCAGGTCTCCTGCATGTCGCGGTCGAGCCCGTCGTAGACCGGCCACTCCTCGCCGGAGCGCAGGTCCAGGAGATGGATCACGCTCTTGCCGCGGACGCGGCGCACGAAGGCGAGGAGCTTGCCGTCCGGCGACGGCGTGGGCCGGACCGAGCCGCCGGGGCCGGTGACGAGCTCCTCGGTGTCGCCCTTCTCACGGTCCAGCCGCTGGATGATGTAGATCTCGCCGTTCGGGTCCTTGTTGTACTCGAAGACGTTGCCGGGGGTGTCGTCCTCGCTGTAGTAGAGGTAACGCCCGTCGGGGGAGAAGACCGGCTCGCCCGAGTCCTTCTGGTCGTTGCGGCGCTTGGTGAGCTGCAGGCCCTCGCCGCCGCTCCTGTGATAGAGCCACATCTCGCCGGCCCCCAGCGAACGGGTCTTGGTGAAGTGCTTGCGGGCGACCAGGAACTCGCCGTCCGGCGTCCAATCCGGGCTGTTGAGCAGACGGAACGTCTCCTTGGTGACCTGCCGCGGGTTCTTGCCGTCGCGGTCCATCACCCAGACGTTGTCGCCGCCCCCCTGGTCGCTGGTGAAGGCGATGTGCTTGCCGTCCGGGCTGTAGCGCGGCTGCATCTGCCAGGCGACGTCCTGGGTGAGCGCCCGCGCCTCGCCGCCGGCGATCGGCACGGCGTAGAGGTCGCCCAGGAGGTCGAAGGCGATCTCCTTGCCGTCGGGGCTGACGTCGACGCTCATCCAGGTGCCTTCGTCGACGTCGATGGCGGCCTCGGAGGCCGGTCCGGGCGGATTGTTCACGTCCCAGACCGGCTTCTTCTCGTCCTCCTTCTTGTCGGACGTGTCGGCGCCGGCCGCAGGAGCAGGCTGAACGGGAACCTCTCCCTTGTGCTCCTGCTGGCCCTGGGATGCCGACGGCTGCTCCTCTTCGTGCGGAGAGGCCACCGCGAGCCCGGAGAGCGCGGCGAGGGAGAGCAAAACAGTGATCAAAACAGATCGATATCGTTTCATCATCTCTCTTTCCTGTCGTCGAACGGGGGAACCGCCGGGATCCGGCGCGAAATTTCCGAGCAGCCTACGGCTGGCGACAGGGGGAGTCAAGGAGCCGGCCCGGGAGAGACGCCCGGGCTGGCGGGGCGGGAGTCAGGGGACCGCCGTGAGCAGCAGCACCAGGGCCTCCTGGCCGCCGTCGAGCTTGGAGGTGCCGACGACGATCGTCTCCCCCTCCTTCATGCCGAAGGAGGTACGGATCAACTGCCTGGGCCCGCGCCGCCCCCCACCCGGCTCGGGCCGCGGGCCGTCCTCTTCCAAACGAAAGTGATCGACGTAGAGGTTCTCTTCCTCGATCTTTCCGACGTTGCGGAACTCGAGGTTGAGGGTGTACGCGGCATCGTCGCGGCCCACCAGGCGGCCCTGCACGGCCCGGGTGGTGCGCAGCCAGACGGAATCCAGCACGTGGTAGCTCTTGAACGGCAGGAACCCCCGCAGGTCGCCGAGGGCCTTGCGCGCCTCCGGGGTCAAGGCGGTCTCGCGCGCCTCCGGCTTGTCGTCGGCAAGCACGAGCACGGCCTGGAACGTGCGCGTCTTCGGCGCCGCATCCTCGCGCGCCAGGGCCTGCACGATCCGCTCGTGCGTCGCGGGGTCGGCGCGGACCTCGATCAGACGCCGGCTGGACTTCTCTGTGGTCTCCAGAAGGCTGCTGATCAGGCAGCGGTCCTTCTCCCGGCACTGCTCCCAGGCGAGCAGCTCGGCAGCATGCGTGTCGAGGAACCGGATCTCGTACCGGTTGGCGACCAAGGCGGCGGATCGGCTGGGAGCGTCCTGGCCGAGGACGGCAGGGGCGGGTCCCATCAGCAACAGGAAAAGAACGACTTTGAGAGACGGTCGGTGCATGGATTTCTCCTCGGTTACAAAATCGGTTCGGTGGCGAGCGTCCAGAGAACGCGGGTGCCTCCGGGGGTTGAGAACTGGATCTGCCGCGGCTGCGGCTCTTCCTCAGCGACGACAGGGGGTGCCACGGGGGCGGAGGCGAGCCGCACCTCTGCCGTCCGGGGGACGGACCTCCTCTGCCGGGGCCGTTCGGAAACCCGCGGCCGGACAGGCTCGGACGGCGGAGCCGGAGCGGGAAGCGCCGGCGGCTCGACAGGCGGGGAGCGGCGAACGGGCGGGGGCGGAGCGACCTCGACCACCATGGGGCTCGTCTCCTCAGGCTCGACTGGCGGCGTGACCTCCATCTGGTGAGACCGCCACAGGGCGAGCGCCACCGTCAGGGTCAGGACGACCGCGGCAGCCGTCGTCGCCAGGATGGGCACGAGGAACCGCCGGCGACCCGGCTCCTCCACGGCGGCCAGGGTGGTTCTGCGCATCCTCAGGACCTCTTCGGCCGTGAGGCCGGGCTCATCCGCCGGATCCCCCTGGCGCAAGACTGCCCGCAGACCCTGTCGGACGCTCTCGTTCATGGCTTCTCTCCTTCTCGATCCGGGAGCAGCGCCTGGGCGAGCTCCCGCCGGGCGACCAGCAGGTGCCAGCGCACGGTCACCTCGGTCACCCCCAGCATCCGGGCGACGCCGCTCACCGGCACGCCTTCCAATTCGTGCAGCACCACCGCGGCGCGGCGCCGGGGCGCGAGCCGGGCGAGCGCGGCCTGGACCGTGACGCGGGCGACCGCGGCGGCCTCGGGATGCAATGG
>JBKKAU010000171.1:0-8411 GCA_046714475.1 Thermoanaerobaculia bacterium | reverse complement strand
GAGCCGCCCGAAAAGAACCCCCCACCTGACCTCCCCCTCTCCCTACCACCCCTCCGCCCAGGGGGGGAGGCACCACCACCCGGCGCTCGGCACCAAGCGCGACCACCGCGGCCAGCTCCCCCGCGCTCGCCCCCTCCAGCAGCGCCGTCGGCGACAGCGGCACCCCCAGCTCGGCTTCGAGCGCCTGGCTCAGCTCGATCGCGGCCAGCGAATCCAGCCCGAGGTCGATCAGCGGCCGGTCCGGCGCCAGCTCCTCGGCGGGGACGCGCAGCACCTCGGCGGCGCGGCGGCGGAGCCAGGTCTCCAGGGCGGCCTGCCGTCCGGCCGGCGAGAGCGCGAGCAGCGCCTCTCGGTCGAGCCGCTCCCCCGCCGTGGTCCCATCCGCGGCGAGCCGGCTGCGGCCGGCCACTTCCAGGGCGCCGTCGAGATAGAGGACGCGGCACGCCCGGCGCTGCACCTTGCCGCTGGAGGTCTTGGGCACCTCGCCGGCACGCAGCAGCACGACGTCGTAGACCTGCGCCTCGTGCTCCTCGGCGACCGCCCGGCGGACCGCCGCCGCGATCTCCTCGATCCCGGCCTCGTCCGGATGGAGACGCGGCTGGAGCTCCTGCGCCACCACCAGCCGCTCCTCGCCGTCGACGTCGATCGAGAACGCCGCGCCGGACCCCGCAGCCATCCCGGGGACGCTCGCCTCGACCGTGCGCTCGACGTCCTGCGGGTAGAGGTTGCGCCCGCGCAGGATGATCAGGTCCTTGATCCGGCCGGTGATGAACAGCTCTCCGGCTTGTAGAAACCCGAGGTCGCCGGTGCGGAGGAAGGTCCCCTCCTCCCCCTCCAGGCGCGCCTCGAACGTCTCGCGGGTCGCCTCCGGCCGGCCCCAGTAGCCGCGCGGGATGGCGGGACCCGCCACCATCCAGATCTCCCCCACCTCGCCGGGCGTGGCGCGCTTCAGGGTCGCGGGATCGACCACCTCGACCCGCTGCCCTTCGGGAATGCCGCCGGAGCCCACGAGGTCGCGGCTCCGCGGCTCCGGCCCGGCCGGCCCGGAGACGTCGACCAGCCTCCCGGCCTCCAGCGCTCCGGCGTCCACCCGCAACACCTTGGGACCCGTGCCCTCCCGGGTTCCCCTCGTCCCCGATACCAGCAGCGTGGCCTCGGCCAGGCCGTAGCAGGGCTGGAACGCCTCACGCCGGAAGCCGCAGGGGCCGAAGGTCCGGGCGAAGCGCTCCAGCGTCCCGGCGCGCACCGGCTCGGCGCCGTTGAAGGCCACCCGCCAGCTCGACAGGTCCAGCCCCTCGCGCTCCTCCCTGCCGATGCGGTCGACGCAGAGGTCGTACGCGAAGTTGGGGCCGCCGCTGGTCGTCCCCCGGTAGCGCGCGATGGCTTCGAGCCAGCGCCGCGGCCGGCGCAGAAAAGACACGGGCGACATCAGCACACAGCTGGCGCCGAGCCAGAGCGGCTGCAGCACGTTCCCGATCAGCCCCATGTCGTGGTAGACCGGCAGCCAGCCCACCACCACCGCGGTCTCGTCCTGCTGGAAGGCGCCGGCGATCAGCGCTTCCATGAAGACGAGGTTGCCGTGGCGGACCTCCACCCCCTTGGGGTCGGCCGTGGAGCCGGAGGTGTACTGGAGGAAGGCCAGCGAATCGCCGGAGAGGACCGGCTGGCGCCAGTCCCCGGCCCGCTCCTCCACGCCCGCGTCGAGGAACGGCTCGACGGTCAACCGGCCGAGAGCGGCGAAGGCGGGGTCCTCCTCGGCCAGGGTCTTGAGCCGCGCCGACAGGGCGGCGGTGGTGAGGGCGAAGCGGGGCCGCGCGTCGGTCAGGATCGAACGCAGGCGCGGCTGCTCCTGCCCGGGCCGCGGCGGATAGGCGGGCACGGCCACCACGCCGGCGTAGAGGCAGCCGAAAAAGGCCGTGACGAACTCCAGCCCCGGCGGGAAGAGCAGCAGCGCCCGCTCCCCCGCGGCGCCGCGCTCCTGGAGCAGGGCCGCGACGGCCCGCGCCTGGCGGTCCAACTCGCCGTAGGTCAGGCGGGCGGTCTCGACCTCGCCGTCGAGGAGGAACGTGTAGGCCGGCTTTTCTGGGTGCTCCTGGGCCCGGGCGCGCAGGAGGTCGACCAGGGTGGAGGGCTCGGTACTTCGCAAGGGTCTTCCTCGTAGATCGGTCCTACTCTCTTGATAGTGCCTGGGCGGCGGGTTGAGTGAGTCGCCGGGCCGGTTTTCCCTGTCCTTGAGGGATTCAGGGCAAGGCGGGCTACAATCTCTCCTTCTGGGCGCGCCATGTTTCGCTTGATCTTCATCCTCTACTGCCTCGAAGCCGGCGTCCTGCTGCTCTTCATCCCCTGGAGCCCGTTCTGGGACCGTACCGTGATCCAGGTCCCGTTCGAGTGGGTGCGGACCGCCGGCCTCCACCCCTGGATGCGCGGCGCGGTCAGCGGCTTCGGCGTGGTCCATCTGATCTGGGCGCTCCACGACCTGATCGGGCTGGTGCCCCGGCGCAGGCGCAACCTCCAGGCGAGGGCCGGGGCGGGCGCCGAGGTCAACGTCCCCACCTCGCTGCCGAGACCCTGAGCGTGCGCTTCCGCCTGCTGGCCTTCAGCGACCGGACCTCCGTCGCGGGCGGCGACCTCGCCCCCTGGTTCCATCGTCTGGCCGAAGCCGGCGTCGACGGCGTCCAGATCCGCGAGAAGGACCTGGACGACCGCGCCATCTACGGCCTTACCCGTGTCGCCCGCTCCGCCCTGTCGCCGCGCGCCTGCCTGGTGATCAACGGCCGTCTCGACATCGCCCTGGCGGCCGGCGCCGACGGCGTCCACCTCCCCGCCGACGGGGTCCCGGTCGCCGCCTTGCGCAAACGCTTCGGGCCGGACGTCCTGATCGGGCGCTCGACCCACCGCGTCGAAGAGGTCGAGCGGGCGCGGGACGAGGGGGCGGACTACGTCACCTTCGGCCCGGTCTACGCGACGCCGAGCAAGGCGCGCTTCGGGCCGCCGGTGGGTCTCGAGGCCCTGGCGCGCGCCGCGCGGCTCGGCCTTCCCGTCTATGCCCTGGGAGGCGTTACACTAGCGCGGCTCGGCGAGGTGGCGGCGGCGGGCGCGGCGGGGGTGGCGGGCATCCGGCTGTTCCAGGACGAAGACCTCGCCGAAGTCGTGGCGACCGCCCGCCGGCACTTTTCCCTCTCCTAGGAGATCGACCTTTTGGATACGAACCCGGCCGGAAGCTCCCCGACGCTCGCCCGTCCCGCTCATCCCGCCCGCCCTGCCCGCGCCGCCTTCGACGCCGGCAAGCTCCGCTACCTCTTCATCTCGCTCGCGGTGATCGTCCTCGACCAGTGGACCAAGTGGCTGGTCGAGGTCCATCTGCCCCACCACTCGACGCAGCCCGTCGTGCCCAATTTCCTGAACCTCACCCACGTCCGCAACACCGGGGTCGCCTTCGGCCTGTTCGCTTCGGACGGCGCCCAGACGAGCTGGGTGCTCACCCTCCTCGGCCTGGTCGCCCTGACGGCGGTCGCGGTCTACTTCTGGTTCACTCCGAGTCGCGACCGGTTCCTGCTGATCTCCCTAGCCCTGGTCGTGGGCGGCGCCATCGGCAACCTGATCGACCGGGTGTCGAGCGGCGCGGTGACCGACTTCATCGACGTCTACGTCGGCGCCAGCCACTGGCCGTCCTTCAACGTCGCGGACAGCGCCATCTCCGTTGGCATCGTGCTGATGGCGATCGACAGCCTGCGGCCCCACCCCAAGGACGAAGCCCCGGCTCCCGAGGGCTGAAAAAGGAGAAGGACGAAAGGGACTCCAAGGACGGCAAAGACTTCGCGGTCTTTTTGATCCTTGGAGTCGTTGGAGTCCTTGCTGTCCTTTCACCCACCATGACCCCGCGGGACATCACCTGGAGCGTGGAGCCGGAGGCCGCCGGCGAGCGGCTGGACCGGCACGTCGCCGCCCGCCTCGACCAGCCGCGCAACCAGGTCCAGCGCTGGATCAAGGAGGGGCACGTGCGGGTCAACGGCCGCGAGGCGCGCCCTTCGGCCGCCGTCGCCGCCGGCGACTTAGTCGAATGCTCGCCGCCGGAGCCGCGCGACGACCGCGTAACCCCTGAGGCCGGCGGCGACCTCCGCGTGCTCCACGAGGACGCCGGCGTGGTGGTGCTCGACAAGCCGGCCGGGCTGACGGTCCACCCGGGCGCCGGCCGGACGAGCGGCACTCTGGCGCACTTCCTCCTCGACCGCTACCCCGAGATGGTCGGCGTCGGCGGCCCGGGCCGGCCGGGCATCGTGCACCGGCTCGACCAGGGGACGAGCGGCGTCATGGTGGTGGCGCGCACGCCCGCCGCCTACACCCGCCTCGCCCGCGCCTTCGCCGAGCGCGAGGTCGAGAAGCTCTACCTCGCCCTGGTCTACGGATCCCCCACGCCCGCCGCCGGAACCATCAAGGCGCCGATCGGCCGCCACCCCGAGCGGCGCACGGAGATGGCGGTGCGCCGGGAGGGACGGCCGTCGCGCACCGACTACCGCGCGCTCGCCGCCCGCGCCGGCCTGGCGCTGCTGGAGTTGGGCCTCGCGACCGGCCGCACCCACCAGATCCGGGTGCACTGCAAGAGCATCGGCCACCCGCTGGTGGGAGACCCCGTCTACGGCGAAGCCCGCTGGCGTGCCCTCCCCCGCCCCATCCAGCCGCCCCTCCGCGACTTCCCCCGCCCCGCCCTCCACGCCTGGCGCCTCGCCTTCAACCACCCCATCGACAGCCGGCCGCTCGCCTTCGAGGCGCCGGTGCCGGAGGACATGCGGGAGTTGTGGGAGGAGGTGACGGGCGAGGCATGGCCCTCACCTCACTAGTGCCTCGTCACAGTCCGAGTGACGGATAGCGTTTCATGTAGGGGCGGCCCTTGTGGCCGCCCTCCGAAGGGCCCCCATAAGGGGCGCCCCTACAGAGGGATGACCCATCCTTTTCGACGTGACAGGGTACTAGCCAGTTCTCTTTCGCGCGGTGCCCCCTCTGAAGGGGAAGCCGTCCCCTCGCCGGGGGACGCCGCCCCCTCGCGAGGGGAGCCGCCGCCCCGGATGCGGGCCTACCGGCCCAGACCCGAGCCGGCCAAGCCCAGCAGATAGCGGATGTTCTCGTCGCTCCAGCGGATGCCGCCCCCGAGGAAGACGGCTTCATCTTCCAACGGGTCGTCGAGGCCGCCCACCAGGTAGAGGTTGGGGTGGAACTGGTACCGGCCCATCAGTCGCAGGTGTGGGGCGAGGTCCTCCGGGCGGCTGAAGTCGAAGGCTTCGAGGGAGAGCCAGAGACGGCTGTCGAGCAGCGGGTACTCGACCTGGGCGCCGCCGCTGTCCTCGATCAGACCCGCCCAGAGCCGCAGGTCGCCGAGACCCTGGTAGCCGAAGAGGCCGGTCATCACATAGCTCCGCTGATAGGTCAGCGTGTTGATGGTCGTGGTCTGCGGCACTCCGTCCGGACCGGTGACGGTGATGGCCTGATTCCTCTCCTCGCGGTTGCCGCGCGGAGTGCTGGAGATACCGGCGCGGTAGAGGCGCTTGCCGTCCTGCGGGTCGATGTCGAGACGGAAGGAGGTCAGCGACTGCCCTTCGGTATACCCCGGGAGCTGCTCGCCGTCCCCGCCGCCATCGGCAAGCACGTAGCCCTGCATGTCGAGGTCGATCTTGAACTTGGTGAGGCCGCCCAGGGCGCCGCTCAGGTTCTCGACGCCCCCCTTGATGCTGTCCAGGGTCGAGACCACCTCGTTGTAGGCCTCGTCGCTGTTGACCAGCTTGCCGATGGTCCCTTCGCCGCGCGCGATCCGGCCGGAGATCTCGTTCAGGTTGTCGGCCGAGGTCTGGAGGCTGGTGGTCAGCTCGCGGACGTTGTCGAAGCTCTCGCCGATGTTGCCCCGGTTCTCCTCCACCAGGGTCGAGATCTGGTCGAGCGAGCGGCTCATCTGGTCCGCCAGGCGCGGCAGCTCGCGCGACAGCGTCGACCCCACCTGGTCGAAGTTGCGCACCGCCGAGCCGACGGTGGCGCGGTTCTCGGCCACCAGCAGCCGGATCTCCCGGCTGGTCAGCTGGATGTCGGTGACCAGGCGGTTGATCGCGCCGCCGATGTCGGCGCCGCCGATCGACCCGGTGACGCGCTGGATCGAGTCGCCGATCTCGTTGAGCTTGGCCATGGTCTCGTCGAAGCTCGGCGGCGCGCTGCCGGGGAGCACGGCGTCTTCGGGCAGCGGCGGCCCGCCGGTCGGCCCGGGGACCAGCTCGACGTACTTGTCGCCGAGGAGGCCGAGGCTGGAGATGCGGGCGACGGTGCCCTGCGGCAGGTCGAGCGGCTGGTCGAGGACCAGGCGGACGCGGGCCTCCCGGCCGTCGAGGACGATGCTGTCCACCCGCCCGACGCGCACGCCGGCCACCCGCACCGGCGCCTTCTCGTCGAGGCCGGCGACCGAGGCGAACCGGGCGTCCAGGGTCCGGCCGCCTTCGGAGAACGGGTTCAGGTCCTCGATCTGCCAGATCAGGACCGCGATGACGATCAAGCACAGGGTCGCGAAGACCCCGACTTTTATGACGTTGGACATAGCCCCTCCGGCGCGCCTTCCTTACAGAGTCCTCGGGCCGGCCGGCCGTATGTCGTCGGGCTCGGTGAGCGGCCCCTCGGCCTTGCCGTGGATGAATTGTTGGACCCGCGGCTCGTCGAGCTGCCGGAATTCGGCCGGCGGCGCGTCAGCGATGATCTTACCCTTGTGCAGCATGGCGATCCGGTCGCCGATCCGGAAAGCGCTCTCCATGTCGTGAGTGATCGTGACGGTCGTGCAGTGGAGCCGGCCGGACAGCTCGATGATCACCTCGTCGATGGCGGCGGTGGTCACCGGGTCGAGGCCGGTGGTCGGCTCGTCGAAGAGCAGGATCTCCGGTTGGTGCGCGACGGCGCGCGCGAAACCGACCCGGCGCCGCATGCCGCCCGAGAGCTGCGACGGCAGCTTGTCCGCGACCCCTTCGAGCCGCACCATGGACAGGCACTCCTCCACCCGGTCGCGGATCTCCCCCCGGTTCATCCGCTTCAAACGCTGCAAGGGGAAGGCCACGTTCTGGAAGACGGTCATGGAGTCGAAGAGCGCGCCTTCCTGGAAGGACATGCCGAACTTGCGCCGGAACTCGGTGATCTCCCGGTTGCCGAGCGTCTCGACCGCGACGCCGTCGACCTGGATGGAGCCGGAGTCCGGCCGCAGCAGGCCGATGATGTGTTTGAGGAGCACGCTCTTGCCCGTCCCCGAGCCGCCGATGACGACCACCGCCTCGGACCGGCCGACCTCGAGGTCCAACCCTTCGAGGACCCGCTTCGGCCCGAACGACTTGGTGAGGCCGCGGATGACGATCTGGGGGCCGGACTGCGGGGTGGCCGCCTTATCTAATAAGGAAGACATGCCTTCCCTTAGAACAGCAGCCGGGTGAGGAAGAAGTCCGAGATCAGGATGGCGATGCTCGCCACCACCACCGCCGCCGTGGTCGAGCGCCCGACCCCTTCGGCGCCGCCGGTGGTGTAGAAGCCCTGCTGGCAGCCGATCACGGCGAGCAGGAAGCCGAAGGCGGCGGCCTTGATCAGACCCGAGATGAGATCGTTCAGGTCCATGAACTGGAAGGTGTTGTCCACGTAGGCGACCGGGTTGGCCCCCATCATGATGACCGCCACCAGGTAGCCGCCGAAGATGCCGACGGCGTTGCCCATGGCGACCAGCAGCGGCAGCGTCAAGGTCGTGGCCCAGACGCGCGGCACTACCAGGTAGTGGACCGGGTCGGTCGCCATGACCTCCAGGGCGTCGATCTGCTCGGTGACGCGCATGGTGCCGAGCTCCGCGCCCATCGCCGAGCCGGCGCGGCCGGCGACGATCAGGCCGGAGAGCACCGCCGACAGCTCGCGGATCATCGACAGGCCGACCAGCGAGCCGACGAAGTTCTCGGCGTTGAAACGGCGCAGCACCGTGAAGGTCTGGAGCGCCATGACCATGCCGGTGAACATGGTGGTCAGCAGCACCACCGGCACGGAGCTGACCCCCACCTTGACCATCTGGCGCATCAGCTCGCGCCAGTCGTAGGGCGGGCGCGGAGTCCAGGCGAAGACCCGGCCCACCATCTGCGTGAACCGTCCCATCTCCTGGAAGAACCACTCGACGGGTCCCGGCAGCGTCAAAAGTCCTCCCGCGAGAAGCGCGACATGATCTCCTCGACGCGGCCGGCGCGCACATACCGGCGCGGCAGGCGCAGGCCGAGGTGGCAGAGGATCTCCCACGGGATGGTGCCGGCGCTCTCCGCCAGCTCGAGGGCCGAGATCTCCTCGTTCCCCTGCCGGCCGAGCAGCACCACCTCGTCGCCGAGCTCGGCTCCGGTCGTGGTCACGTCGAGCAGTGTCATGTCCACGGT
>JBKKAU010000170.1:0-5495 GCA_046714475.1 Thermoanaerobaculia bacterium | reverse complement strand
CCTTTCAGGAATGAATGAGACGAATGGCTGACTTCAATATCCCTCTCGCCCTCACCTTCGACGACGTGTCGATCGTCCCCGGCCTGTCCGAGGTCCACCCCAACGAGGTCGACCTCCGGACGCGGATCTGCCGCGGCATCCAGTTGAACATCCCGATCCTCTCGGCGGCCATGGACACGGTCACCGAGTCGCGGCTGGCGATCGCTCTGGCGCAGGAGGGGGGCCTCGGCATCATCCACAAGAACCTGCCCGTCGAGGTGCAGGCCGAGGAGGTGGACAAGGTCAAGCGCAGCGAGTCGGGGATGATCGTCGACCCGGTCACCATGCGTCCCGACCAGAGCATCCGCGAGGCGCTGGCGGTGATGGCGCGCTACAAGATCTCGGGCGTGCCGGTGACCGCTCACGAGGGGCACCTGGTCGGCATCCTCACCAACCGCGACCTGCGCTTCGAGGAGAACCTCGACAAGAAGATCGAGGAGCTGATGACCAAGGAGAACCTGGTCACGGTGCCCGAGGGCACGACGCTGGAGCAGGCCAAGGCGAAGCTCCACCAGCACCGCATCGAGAAGGTCCTGGTGGTCGACCAGGATGGCAGCCTCAAGGGGCTGATCACGGTCAAGGACATCCAGAAGATGATCCAGTACCCCAACGCCTGCAAGGACGAGCTCGGCCGCCTGCGCGTCGGGGCCGCGGTCGGCGCTTCGGGGGACTACCTGGAGCGGGCCGCCGCACTGGTCAAGGCCAAGGTCGACCTGCTGGTGCTCGACTCTTCGCACGCCCATAGCCGGGGGGTGCTGGACGCCGCCGACAGGCTGCGCGAACGCTTCCCCGAGGTCAGGCTGGTGGTCGGCAACGTCGCGACCGCGGAGGGGGCGCTCGCCCTGATCGAGCGCGGCGCCGACACGGTCAAGATCGGGATCGGGCCGGGCAGCATCTGCACCACCCGCGTCGTCACCGGCGCCGGCATCCCGCAGATCAGCGCGGTGATGGAGTGCGCGCGCGCCGCCGCCGAGCACGACGTGCCGGTGATCGCCGACGGCGGCATCAAGTTCTCGGGCGACCTCACCAAGGCGATCGCCGCCGGCGCCCACTCGATCATGATCGGCTCGCTCCTCGCCGGCACGGAGGAGAGCCCGGGCGAGACGATCCTCTACCAGGGCCGCACCTTCAAGGCCTACCGCGGCATGGGATCGCTCTCGGCCATGGCGCGCGGCAGCGCCGACCGCTACTTCCAGGAGGACAACAGCGGCAGCCTGAGCAAGCTGGTGCCCGAGGGGATCGAGGGCATGGTCCCGTACAAGGGCTCGGTCCACCAGATGCTCCCCCAACTCACCGGCGGCCTGCGCTCCGGCATGGGCCTCGCGGGCTGCGCCTCGATCGAGGAGCTGCGCACCAAGGCCCGCTTCATGCGCATCTCCGCCGCCGGGCTCAAGGAGAGCCACGCCCACGACGTGGTCATCACCAAGGAAGCGCCGAATTATTGGGTGGAACGATAGGCGGCGAGTGGGTCTTTTCCGAGACCAGGATCAAAGTTTGACCAGCCCCCGTCCGGCTTTTCGGGTCAGAACGTGACCCACAGCCGGACATCGTGTTTCGTAAGTCGCTCTCCCTGTTGAATTTTATTCGTTGTCCTCCCGAGGCATGCCCCTTGCCTTGCCTCCGGTCCGTTCACACGGGAGACCGTGTGGGCAAGCTTGTCTCGGGACCGGGTACGGCACCTGGTCCCTCTTTTTTTCTCCCGGGGCCGGCGCCGCTTCGCGTTCAACGGTCTCCCGCGTCTCCCGCCACCTGCCGGATCGCGGCCTCCAGGGCCTGGATGTTGACCGGCTTCGTCATGTGCCTGGCAAACCCGGCCTCGTGGCTCTGGCGCACGTCCTCCTCCATGCCGTAGCCGGAGAGGGCGATCCCGCGCAGGCCGTGGCGCGCCTTCAGCTCGCGCATTAGATCGAGGCCGCTGCCGTCGGGCAGCCCCAGGTCGCTCAATACCAGGTCGATCCCGATCCGCTCCCGCTCCTCCGGCGGGCCGGCCGCCGCGAGCCCCTCGGCCACGCTCCCCGCCACGGTCACACGGTGGCCGAAGTCGCGCAGCAGCTCGGCCATGGCCTCGGCCGTATCGGCGTGGTCCTCGATCAGAAGGATGTGGAGCGGCTTCGGATCCTGGGTTCCGGAGGGCCGGTCCTCGGGTTGGGGCATGGGCGGTGGGAGGCCGGACTGGACCGGCAGCCGTACGGTGAAGGTCGCGCCCTGGCCCCTGCCGCCGCTGGCCGCGGTCAACGTGCCGCCGTGCAGCTCGACGATCGCCCGGCTGACCGCAAGGCCCAGGCCCAGGCCGCCGAACTGACGCGTGATCCGCCGGTCGGCCTGCTCGAAGGCGTCGAAGATCCGCGGCAGCACGTCCGCGTCGATCCCGATCCCGGAGTCGGAGACGTCCACGGCGACCGCCCCCTCTTCGCGGCGGGACCGCACCGTGATCGCGCCTCCGGCCGGCGTGAACTTGACCGCGTTGTGGAGCAGGTTCCAGAACACCTGCGTGAGCCGCGGGGCATCGGCCCAGAGGCGGTGGTCCACCTCCGCCAGCTCCGGGGACAGCCGCAGACGTTTGGCCTCCAGCTCCGCGGCGACGGTCTGCAACGCGTGGTCGAGGACGTCGCGGAGGTCGGCCACCTCGCGGTGCAGCTCCAACTTTCCCCGGGTGATCCGGGTCAGGTCGAGCAGGTCGTCGATGAGCCGCGCCTCGAGCTCCACGTTGCGCCGCACCATGGCCAGGGACCTCCGGACGTCGTCCGGCAGGCGCCCATCCCGTTCCAGGCCCGAGGTCACGGCCAGCACCGGGGTGAGCGGCGTGCGCAGCTCGTGGCTCAGGGTGGCGAGGAAACGGTCCTTGGCCTCGTTGGCCTCCTCGGCGGCCTCCTTGGCCTGGACCAGCGCCTCCTCCGCCCGCTTGCGGTCGCTGATGTCGATGGTGTTGCCGACGACGCGCACGACGCGGCCCTCGTCGTCCCGCACCGCCAGGCCGTTTTCCCACACATAGACGAAGTGGCCGCCGCGGTGCCGGACACGATACTCGAGGCTGAACGAGGAGGAGCCCGTCTCGACGAGCCGGTTGATCTTCTCCCGCACCCACTCCAGGTTTTCCGGGTGGATCTGCCGCCGCCACCACTCCGAGGTCGGCTCCACCTCCTCCGGCAGGTAGCCCAGCAGGGGCCACAGGCCTCTCGATCGTTGCACCCGGCCGGTCCGGACGTCCCAGTCGTAGACCAGGCCGGCCACCGCTTCGGTGGCGAGGCGGTACCGCTCCTCGCTCTCCTGGAGCACTCCCATCAGGATCTGGAGCTCGGCGACCTTCTCACGCAGCTCGCGCGCGGACCGGTGGCGCTCGACGGCCTCGAAAGCGAGCGCCGCCAGATCGGCGATCGAAGCGGCGAACGACTGCTCCTCCAGGGTCCAGGGGCGCGCCGGGCCTACGTGCTCGTGACAGACCACTCCGATCATCTCGCCGTGCGTCCAGATCGGCGCGTCGAGCATCGCACCGATGCCGAGCGGCGTCAGATAGGAGGCGGAAAAGTCCTGGGTCCGGGGGTCGGCATGGGCGTCGTGCGCCGCGAGCGTCCGCTCCTCCTCCAGGGCCGTGAAGTAGGCGGGGAACTTGGCCGCGGCCAGCTCGACCCCCTGGGAGTGACGACCGGCGCGGCGCTCGTACAGCTCGATACAACGGATGCAGGAGCGGTTCTCGCAGTAGAGCCAGAAACTGGCGCGCTCGACGTCGAGAGTCCGCGCCGCCGCCTCGGCGAGCTCCCGCAGGGCGCCCTCGAGGTCTCCCCCGTCCGCCGTGCGGCTCCTCGCGAGCTCGACGAAAACACGGTCGGCGCGTTCCCTCATCCTGCGGATTCTAGAGGAAATAGAGAGCGGCGCCGGGACCGGCGCCGCTTCGGAAGGTCGTGGAGGGAGGATCAGGCGCGGGCGGACCCGCTCGTCGCCATGGCTGGGATGCGCAGCCGCTGGCCCGGGTAGATCTCGTCCGCGTCCTTGAGCATGGGCCGGTTGGCCTCGAAGATCTGGTTGTACTTGTTGGCGTCGCCGTAGTGCTGCTTGGCGATCTTGGACAGGGTGTCGCCCGCCTTGACCTCGTAGAAGGTGGCCTCGGCCTCCTGCCGGGTGACCTTGATCTGGTCGTCGACGCTGCCGATCCCCTCGACGTTGCCGACCAGCAGCACGGTCTTCTCCCGGATCTCCTGGCTGTCGGCGGTGCCGGTCAGCGTCACCTTGTCGTCGTCGACGCGGACGCCGAGGTCGCTGACCTTGAGCCCCATGTCGTTGACCAGCTTGAGCAGGGCCGCGGCCTTGCGGCGCTCCTGGAGGTCCTTGACCTGCTGCGCCGAAGGCGCCTGGGTGGAGGCGTGCTGCGCCCCGCCCTTCGCCTGGTTCTTGTCGTCGTCGTCTCCAAGGCCGAGTTTCCGGCCTACTTTCTTGGCGAACTGGATCAAACCCATGGTGATCTCCTTTTTCCTGTTTGTAGTCGTAGCCGTCCGAGGGGGCGTCCAAACCAGGACGACCATTCGGTCTGGGTCTATAGACTGCAAAAGGGCTGCCGGAGTCTTGGAGAGACTACCCCTGAGCCTCAATCGCCCGCGCCATCGCCTCCACCACGTCGTCGACCGTCAGCTCCGAGGCGTCGATGAGGATGTGGCTGGGATGGCGGACCAGGGGGGAGTCGGCGCGGGTGCTGTCGCGGTGATCCCGGCCTTGGATCTCCCGCTCGACGTCCTCGTAAACGACCGGCCGGCCGGCCGCGACCAGCTCTTCGTAGCGGCGGCGGCAGCGCACCTCCGGCTGGGCGTCGAGGTAGAACTTGTAGGGGGTGTCGGGGAAGACGCGGGTGCCGATGTCCCGCCCTTCGAGCACGCCGCCGTAGTGGCGCGCCGCCTCCTGCTGCAGGGCGACCAGCCTGCGGCGCACCTGCGGGTAGACCGAGATCGCCGAGGTCGCCTCCCCCACCTCCGGCGTGCGGATCCGCGACTCGACCGGCTCGCCGTCGAGCAGCACTTCGAAGCTGCCGTCGTCCAGATGCCCGAGACGCACGTGCGACTCGTCCGCGATCCGCTCCACCGCCTCGCGGTCGCCCGGGTCGACCCCGCGCTCCAGGACCTTCAAGCCGATCGCCCGGTACATGGCGCCGGTGTCGAGGAACGGCACACCCAGACGCTGAGCCAGCCGCCGCGCCGCCGTGCTCTTGCCGACACCCGAGGGGCCGTCGATGGCCACGATCATCGGATGCTCCATTCAGCCTCTCCCCCGCCTCGGAACGCCGCCGCCTGAACGCTTCGGCGCTCCCGAGGGACGCTTCGCTCCTCCCGCGCGCGGCGACTGCGGTGAGCGCGGTGAGCGCGGCGAGCGGGAGGGTGTCTTCCGGCCGGCGCTCTTCGCCGGACGGGAGGTCCGGCCGGCTGCTCCCTGGCGCGGCTTCGCCACCTCCTTGCGCCCGCTCTCCCCGGCGG
>JBKKAU010000169.1:0-2185 GCA_046714475.1 Thermoanaerobaculia bacterium | reverse complement strand
TGGTCCTGGTCGGCGCCCGGGCCGACAACCGCGAGCCGCTGGCCGCCGACATCGAGGTGGTCCAGAACGGCCGTTTCGCCGATGGCCGGCGCCGCTTCTTCCTGCCGCTCTGGCCGCAGCCCGGCCTCGTCCCCCGCGACCCGGCCCGCGGCGCCACCCTCGCGCGCCTGGTCTACAAGGGTTTCGACAGGAACCTCCATCCGGCGTTCCGTTCCGCGACATGGAGCCGCTTCCTCGCGGCGCAGGGCATCGAGTGGGTCACGGACTCGGTGGCGTTCGCTGGTCTGGAGACCGACAAGCTCGCGGTGGAGTGGCCGGACTTCCGGCAGGTGGACGCGATCCTCGCGGTGCGGCCGGACGAGCGCAACCAGCGCAACTCGAAGCCCGCCACCAAGCTGCTCAACGCCTGGCTCGCCGGCGTGCCGGCGCTGCTTGGCCCGGAGTACGCCTACCGCGAGCTGCGCCGCTCGGAGCTGGATTACCTGGAGGTGGGCTCGCCGGAGGAGGCCGAGGCGGCGGTCCGCCGGCTCCAGTCCGACCCGGGGCTCTACCGGGCGATGGTGGAGAACGGCCGGGCGAGGGCCGCCGAGTACACGATCGAGGCGCTCGTCGCCCGCTGGGCGGAGCTGTTCTACGAGACGATCCCGGCGCTCGCCCGTACCCCGGCGAGCCGCTGGTCGCGCCGGGTGCCGCTGCCGCTCAAGGTGCCGGCGCGGGCGCTGGCGCGGCTGCTCACCCTGCGGCCGGCGCGGTAGGAAGCGCGGCGTCCCTCCTGGGTACGCGGGCGTCCCGCCCGCTCAAACTTCTTCCGTAACCTTCCAACGCCGCCAGTATCCTTACAACGGCTCATTGTCCGCGGATATGAGCCATATCCGGAGACAACGAGCCGTTGTAAGCAGCCATGAGGCGTTTTCCCGGGATATGAGCCATATCTCCTTACAACGACCCATTGTCTCGGGATATGAGCCATTGTAAGGGGGATATGAGGCATTGTCCCGGGATATGGCTCATATCTTCGTACAACGCTTCATATCCAAAGAAAACGGGCCATTGTAAGGAGACATGAGCCGTTGTCTCGGGACATGAGCCGTTGTCTCCAGACATGAGCCGTTTTTGTTTACGCCGCCCCCTAACCCTATACAGCGGCCCACTTCAACGGACAACGCGCCGCGTAGGAGGCGCCAAGGCGCCTCCCGGCGACCACGGCTTCCCTGCTCAGACTTCGAGGAACGTCAGGCTATCACGGCCGCCGTCCGCGTCGGAGACGATGCGGACGACCGACCATCGCAACTCGGCGGGAGTCTCCTCGGGCTCTTCCAGGCAGCGCCACGCCGCGAACCAGCGGCCCAGCGCCCAGACGACGGTGAGGCCCGCCGCGTCGGAGCTGTAGTCGGGGACCCAATGGTCCTCCGGGTCCTCGGCGGCCTGCCGGACCTCCTCGGGAGTGGGGGAGAAGTAGTTTTCGACGGTCGCGTCGTACAGCGCCCGGCGGGTCGATTCGGTGACCTGGGACAGGTCGATGGACGGACGGGATACACTACCGGATTGGGTAGGCATAGGACGCACACTCCTGTGTCTATCAAGGCCTCGGGTGGAGTTGCACCTCCGCTCGGGGCCGCTTTTCTTTTACGGGGAGGAACGCCCTCCCCCTCCTGAACTGCCGCTGGACTTACGCTATCATGTGCCGGGTGGCTTGGGAAGAGGGAAAAGAGTAGTTTCCGGGTGATTGCCGGCGGATGCGGCGTGACCTATGATGTCGTTATTCGGTCGGATGGTTGTAGCGCTCTTTGACAGCAAAAAGCGTACCTGACAAGAAACATGCCTGGTCGTCGGCGCCATTTTGGCAGGCAGGTAACACCAGGCCCGTAAGTCTTGGTGCTTCTGGGAGATAGAGTTAAAAAGAGGCGGAAGGAAGAGTGCTCCACGAGCCCGAAAAGCGCCTTTTGGAGGTGGTAACGGCGGAGGGCCACCTAAGACTCAGAGGAATAAGGAGTTGGAAAGCCTGCCCTCGGAATTGCCCTGATCTGTATGGAGGGATTGCGACCGCTGTCGAAGAGATCCCGGGAGGGCAGGAAGATGGCCTCGGAATTGCCCTGATCTGTATGGAGGGATTGCGACGAGGAACTGTCTCCGGCCAATGCGTTTTTTCCTTCCTGACTCGGAATTGCCCTGATCTGTATGGAGG
>JBKKAU010000168.1:0-2289 GCA_046714475.1 Thermoanaerobaculia bacterium | reverse complement strand
GGGTCCCCCCGGAGATCACCGAGGTCGCCGCGCAGCGGCAGTGTGTTCACCAGGAAGCCGATCAGCCCCTCGGTGCCGGGGTGAGAGCGGTTGGCCACCGGAGCGCCCACCACCAGGTCCGCGCCCGCGCCGTGACGGCTGAGCCAGGCCTGGAAGCCGGCGAGCAGGACCATGAAGAGGCTCGCGGAGCGCTCGCGCCCCACCTGCCGTATGCGCTGCGCCGTCTCGGCCGGGACCTCCAGCGGCACCCGGCCGCCGCGGAAGCTCCGCGCCGCCGCGCGCGGCCGGTCCAGGGGCAGCTCGATGACGGGCGGCGCCCCGGCCAGCCGCTCCCGCCACCAGGCGAGCCGCTCCTCCAGCACCTCGCCGCGTAGCCACTCGCGTTGCCAGACGGCGTGGTCCGCCACCTGGACGGGCAGCTCGGGTAGCGGGGACGGCAATCCTGCCGCTAGGGCGGGGTAGATCGCCCCCACCTCGCGCACCAGCACCGCCACCGACCACTCGTCCGAGACGGCGTGGTGCATGGTGAGGAGGAAGAGGTGCTCCTCGTCCCCGAGCCGCGCCAGGGCGGCGCGCAGCAGCGGCCCACGGGCGAGGTCGAAGGGGCGGAGGGCCTCTTCACGGGCGAGGCGCCGGGCCTCGGCCTCCCGGAGACCGGCCGATAGACCCGCGAGGTCGATGTAGGGGAGCGGCGCCGGCCGCGGCGGATGGATGGCCTGCGCCGGCCGGCCTCCCGGGAAGGTGGTGCGCAGCGCCTCGTGGCGACGGACGATCTCGCCCAGCGTCCGCTCCAGCGCGGCGGGGTCAAGACGGCCGGAGACCCGGACGGCGGCGGGGACGTTGTAGGCCGGGCTCGCCGGATCGAGCTGGTGGAGCAGCCAGAGGCTCTCCTGGGAGAAGGAGAGGGGGATCTCGCGGTCCCGGGGTACGCGTACCAGCGGCGGCGGCGCCGCATAGTTGCCGGCCAGCAGGGCGGTCTCGACCTCCCGCGCCAGGGCGGCCAGAGTCGGCGCCTCGAACAGCCGCCGCAGCGGGACTTCGACCCCGAACGCCTCGCGCAGCCGGCTCATCACCTGGAGCGCCAGGAGCGAGTGCCCCCCGAGGACGAAAAAGTCGTCGTGGGCGCCAATCCGCGGCCGGCCCAGGACCTCGCTCCAGATTTGGGCGACCTGCTCCTCGACCGGGGTGCGCGGCGGCTCGAAGCCCGTCTCCGGCAGGGCCGCGGCCTGGACGTCGCGTCGCGCCAGCGCCCGACGATCCACCTTGCCGCTGGAGGTCCGCGGCAGGGCGTCGACCTGCACGAACGCCGAAGGGATCAGGAACGCGGGGAGCCGCGCGGCCAAGCTCGTCCGGATATCACCGGCTGTACCGACTACATAGGCGACGAGCGCGCCGTCCCGCGCCACGACCGCGGCCTCGCGCACTCCCGGAAGCGCGGCGAGCGCCGCCTCCACCTCCTCTGGCTCGACGCGCAGCCCCCGGACCTTGATCTGATGGTCGCGCCGGCCGAGGAACTCCAGGGCGCCATCCGGGTGCCAACGCGCCAGGTCGCCGGTGCGGTACCGCCGCGCTCCCGGCTCGCGCGGATCGGGGACGAAGCGCTCGGCGGTGAGGTCCGGCCGGCCGAGGTAGCCGCGGCCCACGCCCGCGCCGCCCACGTGGACCTCGCCGGTGACTCCGACCGGCGCCGGGCTCCCCCAGGCGTCCAGGAGGTCGACGCGGACGTTGTGGATGGGCCGGCCGATCGGTACCGGTCGCTCCCCCGGCCGGTAGCGCCAGGCGGTGGCGTTGACCGCGGTCTCCGTCGGGCCGTAGTGGTTGTGGAGGGTGGCGCCCGGCAGGCGCTGGAAACAGCGCTCGGCGAGGTCGGCCGGGAGGGCCTCGCCGCCGGCGATGACCTTCCGCAGCGGGGGGAGGGTCTCGCAGTCGAGCACGGCGGCGAGCAGCGAGGGGACGAAGCTCGCGACGGTCACGCCCTCGCGCCCGATCAGGTCGAGCAGGTATCCGGGGTCGCGCTCGCCGCCGGGCCGGGCGATCACCACCCGGGCTCCCACAGCGAGGGGCCAGAACAGCTCGCGGACGGAGACGTCGAACCCGAGCGGCGTCTTGAGGAGGCCGGCGTCGCCGGGGCGAAGGTCGTAGGTGGCCTGCGCCCAGCGCAGGTTGTTGACGGCGGCGTCGTGCGGCACCATGGCGCCCTTGGGGCGGCCGGTGGTGCCGGAGGTGTAGATCACGTACGCTGTTTTTCCTGGGTACGCGGGCGTCCCGCCCGCCTGCAAACTGAAAAGC
>JBKKAU010000167.1:0-1439 GCA_046714475.1 Thermoanaerobaculia bacterium | reverse complement strand
GCGCCGCGGTGGGGACGGTGCCGGGCCGTCCGGTCCCGACGTCGTGTTGCGGCTAAGCGAGGCGCTGCTCGGCCCGAGACGGAAGCAGCGCGACGTAAGCGAGCCTATTTCTCGAATCAGTATTCGGCCTCGAACTTTGACTCGTTGAAATTCTTCTCTGGGTTGAAGGTGGCTTCTAGGTCCTGTGGACATATTTTAGCCAGAGCCGGATAGCGGCGAGTTGCGCCATGCTGAGGAAGCTTTCGGCTAGTTTGTCGTAGCGGGTTGCGAGCGCGCGGTTGATCTCGAGGTGACCGATCATGCGCTCGATCCGGTTGCGCTGTTTGTCCAGCTCGCGGTCGTGGTGGATGGCGACCGTCCGGTTGGAGCGGCCGGGGATGACCGCCCTGACCCGGCGGCTCGCCAGGTCGGCCCGGATGGTGTCCGCGTCATAGCCTTTGTCGGCGATCAGCGCCTTGGGTCTGCGCTCAGGCAGTGCCATGAGCATGGGATAGGAGCGGCTGTCGGCCGCCTCGCCGCCGGTCAGGTGGAACGCGATCGGTCGTCCCCGGGCGTCGGCGACGCCGTGAAGCTTACTGGTCCACCCGCCCCGCGCGCGGCCAAGAGCCAAGGAGGTCTGGATGAAGCGCTCGGCCCCGGATCAAGTCCGGGGCAGGCTCCCGGATCAAGTCCGGGGCAGGCTGTTGTCGGTCATCACGCGCTCGACGTTCACACCGTGCTGGGCGAAGAACACCAAGGCGCGCGCCAGAAAGGCGCAGGCGCTCGCCTTGGTCTCGTCCGGCAGGACCGCGGTATAGGCGAGCCGGGAGCGGTCATCGATCGCCACGTGCAGCGCCTCCCAGCCGGTGCCGCGCTCGTTCGACTGACCTCTGCGATCGCCGGTGCTGCGATGGCCGATCCCGTCAATGCGGCCGAGCTTCTTCGTGTCCATGTGGATCAGCTCGCCCGGCCTGTCCCGCTCCCCCGGGTCCGGCGGCGCCGGCCCGAGAGCCTGCCCGCGGATGAGGGGCGGACGGGGGTCGAGGGCCGGAAGGGAGGAGAGGCCCCACCGGCGCAGGACGAGGCCCACCGTCGAGATGGGACGGCGAAGACGCCGGGTGATGGCCGGCCCTGTCAGGCGTTGCCGGCGCAAGGCTGCGATCTCCTCCTCGACCGCATCACCGAGCCGGGCCGGGCGGCGAGGCGGTCGAGGAGCGGTCCCGCGAGCCCGCCTCACCCGCGGCGGCGTGGCGGTCGCGTCACTTGCGAACGGTTTTTGGGTCGACCCCAAAGGCCGCAGCCACCGCCGGAACGGTCCAGCCGCCGCGCCGGCGCTCGATCATCAGCATTCGACGATGGTGGGTCGTTCGGGCGTAACCGTCGCCTGAGCCCCACCTTGCGGGTCGGCTGACAAAGGCGAGGATGGCGGGCCTGAGGAGATCAGAGCAGGCCTGCTACTA
>JBKKAU010000166.1:0-13737 GCA_046714475.1 Thermoanaerobaculia bacterium | reverse complement strand
AGGTTGAACAGCTCTACCGGCAGCGGGGACAGCCGCCGGCTCAGCCGGTCGGCCAAGTCGCGGGACAGCGCTTCGCCACCCGAGACCAGCCGCCGCAGCGACCGGCACCGATCGAGCCCGGGCTCGTCCGCCAGCAGGGACAGCAGCGTCGGCACGCCCTGGAAGACGGTGACCTCGTACCGCTCCATGGACGAGACCAGGTACGCGGGGTCCTGATGCCCGCCGGGCTGCGCCATGACGACAGTAGCCCCCTCGAACAGCGGCGCGTAGAGCTCCCACACCGAGGCGTCGAAGCCGAATGGCGTCTTCTGGAGGACCCTGTCGCCGGCATCGAGCGGCATCGTCTCCCGCATCCACAGCATGTGGTTGACGACACCTCGGTGGGGAACGACGACCCCTTTGGGCCTGCCCGTGGTGCCGGAGGTATAGATCACGTAAGCCGCAGCGTCCGGACTGGCCGGCTCCAGCGGCGCGCCGCCCTGGAAGACGTCCCCATCCAGGGATTCGGTGATCACCAGCTTCGCTGCGGAGTCCTCCAGCAGGTAAGCGAGCCGCTCGGCCGGCAGCCCGGGATCGAGCGGGACGTACGCACCGCCCGCCTTCTGGACCGCCAGCAGCGCCGTGATCAACCCCAGAGAGCGCTCCAGGCAGACTCCTACCCGGCTCTCCGGACCTACCTCACGGCCCCGCAGCCAGCGGGCCAGACGGTTCGCCCGCCGGTCCAGCTCGGCATAGGTGAGCGACTCGTCCTCGAAGACCACCGCCACCCGGTCCGGCGTGCGCGCCGCCTGCGCCTCGAACAGCCCGGTCAGGGTCATCCCCGGCTCCGGCGCGGCGGTGTCGTTCCACTCGCAGAGGAGGTGGTGGCGCTCCGCCTCGGACAGCACCGGCAGCTCCGCCACCCGGCGCTCCGGGTCGACTGCCGCGGCCTCCAGCAGCACCTGGAAGCGCTCCAGCAGCCGGGAGACGGTCGCGGCGTCGAACAGGTCGACGCTGTAGTCGATCCCGCCCACCAACTCGCCCTGGGCCTCCGCCAGAGTCAAGCTGAGATCGAACTTCGCCGTGCGCGACTGCGCCGGAACCCCTTGCAGATCCAGACCCGGCAGCTCGACCCCGGCACCGGCAGCCGGCACGTTCTGCAACGCGAACATCACCTGGAACAGCGGCGAACGGGAGAGGTCGCGCGCCGGCGAGATCTCCTCGACCAGCCGCTCGAACGGTACGTCCTGATGCGCGTAGGCCCCCAGCGCGCCTTCCCGTGCCCGACCCAGCAGCTCCCGCACGCTGGGCTCGCCCGAAAGGTCCGAGCGCAGCACCAGGGTGTTGACGAAAAACCCGATCAGCGGCTCGATCTCCGAGCGGGTCCGGCCGGCAATCGGCGAGCCCACCACAAGGTCCTCGCTGCCCGCATGGCGACCCAGCAGGGCCTGGAACAGTCCGAGCAGCGTCATAAACAGCGTCGTTCCCTCGCGCCGGCTCAGCGCCGCCAGGGCTTCGCCCAACACCGCCGGCCAGCGCACCAGCACGCGGCCGCCCCGCTGGCCCTGCACCGCCGGCCGCGGCCGGTCCGTCGGCAGCTCCAACACCGCCGGCGCTCCAGCCAGGCGGTCGCGCCACCAGACGAGCTGCTGCTCCAGGGCTCCCTCTCCCAACCACCGCCGCTGCCACACCGCGAAATCGGCGTACTGGATGGGCAGCTCCGGCAGCGGCGACGGCCGACCCGCCGTGAAGGCGCTGTAGAGCCGGCCCAGCTCACCCAGGAACACCCCCGTGGACCAGCCGTCCGAGACGATGTGGTGCATGGTGAACATCACCACATGCTCCTCGGGATCCTCGCCATCCCCGGCGCGCAGACGCAGCAGGCTCACCCGCAGCAGCGGGCCCCCCGCCAGGTCGAACGGCCGCGCCATCTCCTCTTCGGCCAGGCGCAGCGCCTCGACCTCTCTCTCAGGCAGGCTCGACAGGTCCATCAAAGGCGGCATACCGCGCAACGCCGGGGCGACCACCTGGACCGGAGACTGTCCGGCGAAGGTGAAGGTGGTGCGCAGTACCTCGTGCCGGCGCACGATCTCCACCACCGCCGCCGCGAAGGCGGGCACGTCCAGACGGCCCACCAGGCGCAGCGCGGCCGGGATGGTGTAGCGGGCGCTGCCCGGCTCGAGCTGATCGAGAAACCACAGCCGCTCCTGGGCGAAGGAGAGCGGCAACGGCAGGTTACGGTCGGCACGCGGGATCGGCAGGGCCGTCTCGCCGCGCTCCTCCAGCTCGATGCGCCGCGCCAGGGCGGCGATGGTCGGCGCCTCGAACAGCGTGCGCAACGGCAGGGTAGTGCCGAAAACGTCGCGCACCCGCGACACCACCCGGGTAGCGAGCAGCGAATGGCCTCCCAGCTCGAAGAAGCTCTCCTCGACCCCGACGCGCTCAAGCCCCAGCACTTCGGCCCAGACGCCGGCCAGCAGCTCCTCGGCCGGCGTGCGCGGCGCCATACCCTCCAGGGACACTGGCGACGCCTCAGGCTCCGGCAGCGCCCGCCGGTCCAGCTTGCCGTTGGGCGTCAGCGGCAGCGACTCCAGCACTACGAACGTCGCCGGGACCATGTAGTCCGGCAGCCGCTCCCGTAGGGCGTCGCGCAGGCCCTCCAGGGACGGCTGAGAACTGCCTGGTACTACATACGCCACCAGGCGCTTGTCGCCCGGCCGGTCCTCGCGCAGCAGCACCACCGCCTCGCGCACCCCGGGTCGGCGGGTGAGCTCCGCCTCGATCTCTCCCAGCTCGAGGCGCTGGCCGCGCAGCTTGACCTGATGGTCGATCCGGCCCAGGTACTCCAGCTCGCCGCCGGCGAGCCGGCGCGCCAGGTCCCCGGTGCGGTAGAGGCGCTCGCCCGGCACCTCGCTCCACGGATCCGGGAGGAAGCGCTCGGCGCTCCCGTCCGGCCGCCCCAGGTAGCCGCGGGCGAGGCCCGCGCCGCCGATGCAGAGCTCGCCCGCGACCCCCAGGGGGACCGACCGCAGCGCGCGGTCCAGCAGGTGGATGCGGGTGTTCCGGAGCGGCCGGCCGAGAGGCACGGCCGAGCGCCCGGCCTCCGGGTCGACCCTGGACGCGGTCGCGTCGATGGAGGCTTCGGTGGGCCCGTACAGGTTGTAGAGCGTAACGTCCAACCGGCTCAGCCGATCGGCCAGGTCACGGGACAGGGCCTCACCGCCGGACACCAGGCACCGCAACGACCGGCACCGATCGAGCCCGGGCTCGTCCGCCAGCATGGAGAGCAGCGTCGGCACGCCCTGGAAGACGGTGACCTCGTGCCGCTCCATGACAGAGACCAGGTACACGGGGTCCTGGTGGCCGCCGGGCCGCGCCATGACGAGCGTGGCCCCTTCGAGGAGCGGCGCGTAGAGCTCCCATACGGAGGCGTCAAAGCCGAACGGCGTCTTCTGGAGGATCCGGTCACCGGCGTCGAACGGCATCGCCTCCCGCATCCACAGCATGTGGTTGACCACGCCCCGGTGCGGGACCACGACCCCCTTGGGCCGGCCGGTGGTGCCGGAGGTGTAGAGGACATAGGCGGCGGCGTCCGGACCCACAGGCTCCAGCGGCGCACCGTCCTGGACAACGTCCCGGTCCAGCAGCCACAGCGGTCTGCCGGGCAGCCGGTCCTCGAACCTGGACTCGGTGATCACCAGCGCCGCCGCCGAGTCCTCGACCAGGAAGGCGAGCCGCTCCACCGGCAGCCCCGGGTCGAGAGGCACGTAAGCGCCGCCCGCCTTCTGGATCGCCAGCAGCGCCGTCATCAGACCGAGAGAGCGCTCCAGGGAGACGCCTACCCGGCTCTCCAGCCCGACGCCGCGACGCCGCAGCCCGTGGGCCAGACAGCCCGCCCGCCGGTCCAGCTCGGCGTAGGTCAGGGCCTCGTCCTCGAAGACCACCGCCACCCGGTCCGGCGTGCGCGCCGCCTGCGCCTCGAACAGCCCGGTCAGGGTCGCGCCCGGGTCCGGCGCGGCGGTGTCGTTCCACTCCCGGAGGAGGTGGTGGCGCTCCGCCTCGCCGAGCACCGGCAGGTCGGCGACGGGCCGGCCCGGATCGGCCACCGCCCCTTCGATCAGGACCTGGAAGCGCTCCACCATCCGCGCCACGGTCGAGACGTCGAACAAATCGGTGCCGTAGGCGAGCGATCCGCCGGCTCCCTGGACCGTCTCGGTGAGCGCCAGGGTGAGGTCGAACTTGACGGTGTTCGTGGTCAGCGGCACCCCGGCCAGGCTGAGGCCCGGCATCTCCAGAGCTCCGCCGCCGGGCGTGTTCTGCAGCATGAACATGACCTGGAACAGCGGCGTCCGTCCCAAGTCGCGCTCCGGCGCCAGCTCCTCGACCAGCTTCTCGAAGGGCACGTCCTGGTGGGCGTAGGCGCCCAGCGCGGTCTCGCGCACCCGCGCCAGCAGGTCGCGCACGCTGGGCCCGCCGGACAACTCGGAGCGCAGCACCAAGGTATTGACGAAGAACCCAATCAGCGGCTCCAGATCCGAGCGGGTCCGGCCGGCGATCGGCGAGCCCACCACCACGTCCTCGGTACCGGCGTGGCGCGCGAGCAGCACCTGGAACAGGCCGAGGAGGGTCATGAACAGCGTCGTCCCCTCCCGCCGTCCCAGGGCCTTGAGACCTTCGGTCAGGGCTACAGGCAGGCGCACCTCCCGGCTGTCGCCCAAGAGGCCCTGGACCGGCGGGCGCGGCCGGTCGAGCGGCAGCTCCAGCAACGGCGGAGCGCCCGACAGCCGCTCGCGCCAATACGCAAGCTGGGCCTCCAGGGCCTCTCCGGTCAGCCAGCCGCGCTGCCACGCCGCGAAATCCGCGTACTGGACGGGCAACTCGGACAACGGCGACGGGGCACCCTCCAGAAACGCCCCGTACAGCGCGCCCAACTCGCCGATCAGGACACCGACCGACCAGCCGTCGGAGACGATATGGTGCATGTTGGCCAGCACCACGTGGTCTTCGGCGTCCAGCCGTAAGAGGCTCACCCGCAGTAGCGGCCCCGCGGTGAGATCAAACGGCCGCAGCATCTCTCCGGTCGACAGGCGGACGGCCTCGCGCTCCGCCTCCGGCAAGCCGGCCACATCCACCACCGCCAGCTCGACGGGCGCCGCCGGGGCGACGATCTGTAACGGAGCCCCGGAGGCGAACGTCGTGCGCAGCGACTCGTGGCGGCGCACGATCTCATCCAGGGCGGCGGCGAACACCGGCACGTCGAGACGGCCGACAAGCCGTACCACGATCGGGATGTTGTAGCGGGCGCTGCCCGGCTCGAGCTGGTCGATGAGCCAGAGCCGCTCCTGGGCGAAGGAGAGCGGCAGAGGCTGGTCCCTATCGCCCCGCGGGATGGTGGACGCCGCGGCGCCGCGCTCCTCCAGCTCGATCTGCCGTGCCAGCCCGGCGACGGTCGGCGCTTCGAATAGCGCCCGCAGCGGCAGGGTAGCCCCGAGGACGTCGCGCACCCGCGACATGACCCGGGTGGCGAGCAGCGAGTGGCCGCCCAGCTCGAAGAAGTTGGCCTCAACGTTCACCCGTTCGAGTCCGATCACCTCGGCCCAGATACCGGCGAGCAGCTCCTCGACCGGGGTGCGCGGCGCGACACCCTCCCCGGCCGGCCGCAGCGCCTCGGGAGCCGGCAGAGCGCGGCGGTCCACCTTGCCGTTGGGCAGGTGCGGGAACGCGTCGAGGACGACGAACACGCCCGGCACCATGTATTCCGGCAAGGTTTCCAGGAGCGCCGCGCGCAGCTCGCGGGAAGCGAGGGCCGTGCCCGTCGTGGCCACCACGTAGGCCGCGAGGCAGAGGTCTCCCGACCGGTCCTCCCGAGCCAGCACGGCCGCTTCGCGCACGCCTTCACAAGCGGCGAGCGCCGCCTCGATCTCGCCCGGCTCGATACGGAAGCCGCGCACCTTGACCTGTGCGTCGGTCCGGCCCAGGAGCTCCAG
This sequence comes from Thermoanaerobaculia bacterium, assembly GCA_046714475.1. GTDB lineage: Bacteria > Acidobacteriota > Thermoanaerobaculia > Multivoradales > UBA5704 > DASPJI01. The sequence continues at coordinate 7,771 of JBKKAU010000166.1, read as the reverse complement.
GTCGCCGTCCGTCCGGAACCGTACCAGGTCGCCGCTGCGGTAGAGCCGGCCGCCGGGCGCGCCGAACGGGTCAGGGACGAACTTCTCGGCGGTCAGTGCCGGTCGGCCGGAGTAGCCGCGCGCCACGCCGGGGCCGCCGATGGCCAACTCGCCCGGCACGCCGACTGGCTGCGTCTGCCCGAACCGATCCAGGACGTACAGGCTCGCGTCGGCCGCGGACCGGCCGAGGGTCGGGGCGGCCCCAGCCCGCGCCCGGCTCATGCTGGCGTTGACCGTCGCCTCGGTCGGACCATAGACGTTGAGGATCTCGACAGACGGCAGCACCGCGAGCGTCCGGCTGACCAGGGCAGCGTCGAGCGGCTCGCCGCCGAGCACCAGGCAATCCAGCCGCGGCGCTGGCCGGCCAGACTCGATCGCCCCGAGCAACGCCTTCCAGAACGACGGCACGCAGCTCAGCGCCACTGCGCCGCGGCCGGCCAGCTCGTCGAGAAGGGCCTCCGGGTTGGCCGCGCCGCCGCTGGGCACCCATACCGTCTCGCCGTGCATCAGAGGCGTGAGGAACTGCTTGAGCGAGCCGTCGAAGCTCATGCTGGAGACCAGCGGCACTGGCCGCTCCACCAGACCGCGCAGCCCGGAGAAGCTCCATACGAGGTAGTTGGACAGACTACCGTGGCTGACCAGGACCCCCTTGGGCGTCCCGGTCGAGCCCGACGTGTAGATCATGTAGGCGGCGTTGTCCGGCGACAGCGTCGGCGGGACGAAGACCTCGCCGGCATAGGGCTCGGGCCGGTCGAGGAGCAGGCGGTGGGCCGCGGCCTGTTCCAGGACCGGCAACCGCTCCTGGGTGAGGAGCAGCGGCGCCCCGGAGTCCTCCAGCAGCCAGGCGAGGCGCTCCGGCGGATAGGAGGGGTCGAGCGACACCCAGACGCCGCCGGCTTTGAAGATGGCCAGCAGCCCAACCATGGCGTCGAGCGAACGCTCGGCGCAGAGCGCCACTCGGACCTCGGGGCCGACGCCCAACTCGCGCAGCCGGGCTGCGAGGCGGTCGCTGCGCCGGTCGAGCGCGGCGAAGCTCAGGATCTGTCCGGCATGCTCCACCGCCGCCGCGTCGGGCCGGCGCAGCGCCTGCTCGCGGAACAGCTCGTGGGCCAGACTGCCGTCGCCGGACGTTCCGCCGCCGGCGCTCCACTCGACGGCGAGTTGGTGCCGCTCCGCCTCGGAGAGCAGCGGTAGCTCGGCGACCGGCCGCTCCGGCTCGGCGATGGCGGCTTCGAGCAGCCGTTCGAGTTGTCCAGCCAGCCGCGCCGCGGTCGCGGCGTCGAAGAGGTCGGTGTTGTAGCCAAGCCCTCCGGACAGCCCGGTCGTACCCTCCTGGAGGGTGAGGGTGAGGTCGAACTTGACGGTCTGCACCTCGGTGTCCAGGGCCCGCAGGCTCAGCTCGCGCAGCTCACGGACGCTCTGCGGCATGTTCTGCAGCACCAGCATCACCTGGAACAGGGGCGAGTGGGCAAGGCTGCGCTCCGGCGCCACCTCATCCACCAAACGCTCGAACGGCACGTTCTGGTATGCATAGGCGTCGAGGGCGGTGGCGCGGACCTGCCCCAGCAGATCGCGGAAGCCTGGCCTGCCCGACAGGTCGTTGCGCAGCACCAGGGTGTTGATGAAGAAACCGATCAGCCCCTCGACCTCGCGGCGGATACGGCCGGCGATCGGCGAGCCCACAAGAACGTCCTGCTGATCCGCCAGACGGCCCAGCACGGTCGAGAAGGCCGCCAGCAGCGTCATGAAGGCGGTGGCCCCCTCGCGCCGGCTGAGCGCCGCCAGCCGCTGCGACAGGCTCTCCGGGAAGGCGACCGGCAGCATCCTGCCGCGGTAGGTCATCACCGCCGGCCGCGGCCGGTCGGTCGGCAGCTCCAGCAGACGGGGCGAGCCGGCGAGTTGCCGGCGCCAATAGGCCACCTCGGCTTCCAGCACCTCGCCGTCGAGCCAGCGCCGCTGCCAGGCGGCGAAGTCGGCGTACTGGACGGGCAGCTCCGGCAGCGGCGACGCCTCGCCGCGGACGAACGCGCCATAGAGCGCCGCCAGGTCACCGAGGAACACCCCGAGCGACCAGCCGTCCGAAATGATGTGGTGCATGGTGACCAGAGCCACGTGATCTTCCGCGCCGAGTTGCAGCAGCGTCGTGCGCAGCAGCGGTCCGATCTGGAGATCGAAGGAGCGCCGCGCCTCCTCCGTCGCCAGACGCCTCGTCTCGATGGCGCGCGGCTCCTCCGCCAGCCCGGTCAGATCGACCAGCGCCAGCGCCGGCCGCGCTTCGGCGGCGATCACCTGGACTGGCTGACCGGCCTTCGTGGTGAATGTGGTGCGCAAGGTCTCATGGCGCCGCACCAGCTCCGCCAGTACCCGGATCAGCGCGGCGAAATCGAGCGGCCCGGTCAGGTGCAGCCCCAGCGGGATGTTGTAGACCGGACTCCCCGGCTCGAGTTGGTCGAGGAACCAGAGCCGCTGCTGGGCGAAGGACAGGGGCAGCTCCGCCTCCCCCTCATTGCGCGGCACCGGCACGACCGGCGGCACCTCCAGACCTCGCGCCAAGAGCCGCTCCGTCTCCACCGCCTCGGAGAAGCCGGCCACGGTCGGCACCTCGAAGAACCGACGCAGCGGCAGCTCGACACCGAACGCTTCGCGCACCCGCGACATGACCTGGGTGGCGAGCAGCGAATGACCGCCGAGCTCGAAGAAGCTGTCCTCCACCCCTACCCGATCGAGACCGAGCACCTCAGACCAGATACCGGCCAGCATCTCCTCGGTAGGCGTGCGCGGCGCGACACCTTCTCCGGCCGGCCGCAACGCCTCCGGTTCCGGCAGAGCCCGGCGGTCCACCTTGCCGCTCGGCGTCAGCGGCAGTGACTCCAATGTCACCCAGGTGGCCGGGACCATGTAGGACGGCAGCCGCTCGCCCAGATGCTGTTGCAAGACCGCCGGCTCGACATCTCCGACGACGTAGGCCACCAGCCGTTGCGAGCTGGCCACCACTACGCTCTCCCGCACCGCGGGATGGGTGATGAGCGCCGACTCGATCTCTCCCAGCTCGATCCGGTAGCCACGGATCTTGACCTGATAGTCGAGCCGGCCCAGGTACTCAATCGTGCCCTCCGGCAGCCAGCGCACCAGGTCGCCGGTGGCGTACAGCCGCGCTCCCGGCTCCGAAGAGAGCGGATCGGGGACGAACACCCCCGCGGTGAGGTCCGGCCGCCGCGAGTACCCGCGGGCCACCGCGACGCCGCCGATATGCAACTCGCCAGGCACTCCGACCGGCGCCGGCCGCATCCGCCGGTCCAGCACGTGCAGGGCGACGTTGGCGATCGGGCGGCCGATCGGTATGGTGTGTTGACCGGGCTCGCAGAGCCAGTGCGAGACCTCGACGGCCGCCTCGGTCGGTCCGTAGAGGTTCAACAGGTCGGCCCCGAGCCGCTGGGAGAAGCGCTCCACGAGGTCCGGCGCCAGCGCCTCGCCGCTCGCGCTCACCCGCCGCAACGCCATACAGCGCTTCGCCCCGTCCTCTTCCAGGAAGGCGCGCAGCATCGACGGCACGAAGTGCACCCAGGTGATCTGCTCGGCGACCAGCGTCTCCACCAGGTAGGTGCTGTCGCGGTGGCCGCCGGGACGGGCCACCACCAGGCACAGACCGTTCATCAGCGGCCAGAACAGATCCCACACCGACACGTCGAAGCTGAACGGCGTCTTCTGCAGCATCCGGTCGTCCGGAGCGGCGCCGTAGGCCTCGCTCATCCAGAGCATGCGGTTGCCCACCGCGCCGTGGCGGTTCATCACGCCCTTGGGACGGCCGGTCGAGCCGGAGGTGAAGATCACATAGGCCAGGTTGCCCGGACCCACTCCGGAATCGGGCGGCGTGGTCGGATAGCCGTCCAGATCCTCCGGATGATCGATCACGATCCGGGCGCCGCTGTCCTCCAGCATCCAGGCCACGCGCTCGGCCGGCAGCTCCGGGTCGAGCGGCACGTAGGCGCCGCCGGCCTTGAGCACGGCCAACAGAGAGATCACCAGGTCCAGCGAGCGCTCCAGGCGGACCCCCACCGGCACCTCGGGACTGACCCCCAACTCGCGCAGGCGGTGCGCCAGACGGTTGGCCCGCTCGTCCAGAGCCGCGTAGCTCAGCGACCGGTCTTCGAAGACCAGGGCGACGCGGTCGGGCTGGCGTCGCGCCTGCTCCTCGATCGCCCAGTGCAGGCAGATTTCCGGGCGCTCGACCGCGGTGTCGTTCCAGGCCAGCAAGGTGTGCCGCTCCGACTCGGAGAGCAGCGGCAGCTCGGCGATGCGCCGCTCGGGATCGGCGGCCGCGGCCTCCAGAAGGATCTGGAAGCGCTCCATCAGCCGAACCACGGTGGCGGCATCGAACAGGTCGACGCTGTACTCGATCCCGCCGGCCAGCTCGTTCTCGACCTCGGACAGCGCCAGGTTGAGGTCGAACTTGGCGGTGCGCGACTGCGCCGGCAGGCCGCGCAGCTCCAGACCCGGGAGGTTGACCCCAACGCCGGTCGCGGGCACGTTCTGCAGCGCGAACATCACCTGGAATAGCGGCGTCCGGCCCATGTCGCGCTCGGGCGAGACCTCCTCGACCAGCCGCTCGAACGGCACGTCCTGGTGCGCGTAGGCGCCCAGGGCGCCTTCCCGTACCCGGCCCAGCAGCTCCCGCACGCTGGGATCGCCCGACAGGTCGGAGCGCAGAACCAGCGTGTTGACGAAGAAACCGATCAGCGGCTCGACCTCGGAGCGCGTCCGGCCCGCGATAGGCGAGCCCACCACCAGATCCTCCACCCCCGCGTGGCGACCGAGCAGGATCTGGAAAAGGCCGAGCAGAGTCATGAACAGCGTCGCGCCTTCACGCCGGCTCAGCGCCGTGAGAGCTTGGCCCAGCGCCGCCGGCAGCCGCACCGGGACGCTGCCGCCGCGCAGCCCCTGGATCGCCGGACGCGGCCGGTCCGCCGGCAGCTCCAGCACGGTCGGCGCTCCCGCCAGGCGCTCGCGCCACCAGGCGAGCTGTTGCTCCAGCGCGCCTTCGCCGAGCCATTGCCTCTGCCAGACCGTAAAGTCGGCGTACTGGATGGGCAGCTCCGGCAGCGGCGACGGCCGGCCCGCGGTCAGGGCCTCATAGAGCCTTCCGAGCTCACCGAGGAGCAAGCCCATCGACCAGCCGTCGGAGACAATGTGGTGCATGTCGATCACCACCACATACTCCTCGGCGGCCAACCTGAGCAGATGGGTCCGCAGCAGCGGGCCCGCCACGAGGTCGAAGGACCGCGCCACCTCCTCCTGCGCCACCTGCAGCGCCTCGGCTTCGCGCTCCAGCTCGGGCAGACCGCTCAGGTCGACCACCGGCCACCGGCCGCGGCCCGCTGGGGAGATCACCTGGACCGGCGCCTCGCCAGCGAAAGCGAAGGTGGTGCGTAGCGCCTCGTGCCGGCGCACGATCTCGTCCAGGGCCGCGGCGAAGGCGGGCACGTCCAGCCGCCCCGTCAAGCGCAGCACGGCCGGGATGCTGTAGCGGGCGCTGCCCGGCTCGAGCTGGTCGAGGAACCAGAGCCGCTCCTGGGCGAAGGAGAGCGGCAGCGGCCGGTCCCGGCCCCTGCGATCAACGCGCGGAATGGGCAGGGCCACGACGCCGCGCTCCTCCAGCTCGATACGCCGCGCCAGGGCGGCGACGGTCGGCGCCTCGAACAGCGCCCGCAGCGGCAGGGTGGTGCCCAGGACGTCGCGCACCCGAGACACGACCCGGGTGGCGAGCAGCGAGTGACCGCCCAGCTCGAAGAAATTGGTCTCAACACCGACCCACTCGAGCCCGAGCACCTCGGACCAGATGCCGGCCAGCAGCTCCTCGGCCGGCGTACGCGGCGCGACGCTCTCATCCGCAGGCCGGGCCGTCTCCGGCTCCGGCAGAGCACGGCGGTCCACCTTGCCATTGGGGGTCAGCGGCAGCGTCTCCATCACCATGTAGGCAGCGGGGACCATATGCTCCGGCAGCTCCTGCCGCAGGAAGCCGCGCAACGCCTCGTCCGCGGGCCGGGTATCCGGTACCGGCACCACGTAGGCCACCAGCCGCTTGTCCCCCGGACGGTCCTCGCGCAGCAGCACCGCCGCCTCGCGCACCTCGGGGTGCCGGCCCAGCACCGACTCGATCTCCCCCAGCTCAATACGCTGGCCGCGCAGCTTCACCTGGTGGTCGATACGGCCCAGGAAGTCGAGCTGGCCGTCCGGCAGCCACCGCACCAGGTCGCCGGTCCGGTACATCCGCGCCCCCGACCCGCCGGCCAGCGGGTCGGGCACGAACCGCTCGGCCGTCAGCTCAGGCCGCCGCAGATAGCCGCGCGCCAAGCCCCCGCCGCGGACGCACAGCTCGCCGGGCACGCCCACCGGCACCGGGCGCAGATCACGGTCCAGCACCAGGACCCGGGTGTCGTCGATCGGCCGGCCGATCGCGGGCAATCCCTCCCCTGATTCCAGCGGTGTGATCTCGGTCACCGTCGAGACGACGCTGTACTCGGCCGGACCGTAGTGGTTCATCAGACGGAAGGGCAGACCCGGCCTGGGACGCCGGTGCAGGCGGTCGCCGCCGATCAGCAGCTCCCGCACCTCCACCTCGGGCGGCAGCGGCAGATCCAGGATGCCTTCGGCCACCGGCGTCGGCACGAAGGTGACCGTGATCCCCTCCTGGGCCCACCAGCGCACCATGGCGACCGGGGACAGACGCGCCTCCTCGTCGGGGATGTGCGAGCTGGCTCCGGCCGCCAGGCAAGCCCAGAGATCCCAGATGCTGGCGTCGTAGGCAGGGCTCGACACCTGCGTGCCGCGGTCCCGCTCGTCCATGCCGTACAGCTCTACGTGCCAGTGCACCAGGTGGGACAAGCCGGCGTGCGGGATCTCGACCCCCTTGGGTTTGCCCGTCGACCCGGAGGTGTAGACCACATAGGCCAGGTTCTCCGGCAGGACCTCGACCGCCGGCGGGGCGTTGCTGTCGCCGGTGACCACGTCCCAGTCCGTGTCCAGCCGCATCACGGCCGCGCCGGTCTCGGGGAGTTGAGCGGCGAAGCGCTCCTCGGTCAGCACCACCGGCGCCTCGGCGTCGGCCAGCAGGAACGCCATCCGCTCGCGCGGGTAGCCGGGATCGAGCGAGACGTAGGCGCCGCCAGCCTTGAGCACGCCCAGGATGCCGACCACCCGCTCCGGCGTCCGCTCGGCGCAGACCGCCACCCGCACCTCCGGCCCAACGCCCAACGAGCGCAGGTGGTGCGCCAGGCGGTTGGCCCGGGCATCCAGCTCGCCGTAGGTGAGCACCCGGCCGCCCGCCACCACGGCCGGCGCCTCGGGACGCCGTCGCGCGTGCGCCGCGAACAGCTCGTGCACCGGCACCGGCGCGGGACGGTGCCGCGCGGTGTCGTTCCACTCGTGGAGCAGCTGCTGGCGCTCCGGCTCGGGCAGCAGCGGCAGCTCGGCGACCGGCCGCGCCGGATCGGCCGCCGCGGCCTCCAGCAGCACCTGAAAGCGCTCCATCAGTCTGGAGACGGTCGTGGCGTCGAACAGGTCGACGCTGTAATCGACCGCACCGGCCAGCTCATCGTCGATTTAGGCCAGGACCAGGTTGAGGTCGAACTTGGCGGTGCGCGACGCCAGCGGCACGCCGCGAATCTCCAGACCCGACCGGTCCTCGCCGCCGCTCCCCCGCGTCACCGGCACGTTCTGCAGCGCGAACATCACC
>JBKKAU010000165.1:0-3506 GCA_046714475.1 Thermoanaerobaculia bacterium | reverse complement strand
CACCTTCGTCTCCGGCTCGGATAAGGGGAATAGGGTATCGTCCATACGGAAAGCTTGCCACAAGACGACACCCTGAGGAAGAACTTGGTGCCGAGAATTTTTCACAGCCTCTCAGATACGCCGTCGTCCGCGGACAATTCGCCGTCGTCTACAGAGATACGTCATCCAGAGGTACTTTGTAGAGGGACCTCAAAGGGCGCCATGAATCGCACCCTACAGAACCATGGAGGGCGCGATGGATCGCGCCCCCTTCTCGGGCGGGGTGGCGCCCCCCGAAGGCCTCCTACGGCTCTCGAAGCCGCGCCAACCGCAGGCCACCGCCGATGAGAGCTCAGGCGTCCGCTTGAGGCGCGGGGTTGTGCGCTGACTTCTTACCTGCAGTGATTTTACCACGACTGCGACGGGGACCGACGGCAGGCCACCTCCGGCGAAGATCAAGATCTTTGCAGGCCGAGACTGCTGAACGAAGTTAACTATGTCTATGCGCGGAAGAGTGTTCGGCGAAGGCACTGCTGCTGCCGTCAACGGCCCGGAAAGGCAACCGCTTGAAGGAGTAACTCGGCTCCGAGCGGCTCCCGCACCTTCGGACGTAGGAAACCACCGGTCCGGAGGAAGAGCAGGCCGGCGACGTTGACTTCCTGGCGGAAGACCGCAGGCCACGGGCGCCCCCGCCCGCGCCTCCCGCGAACGGCGACCGAAGGCACCGAGGCTCCGCCTTTCGTTGCAGAATGATGCTGAAAGGAGAGGCCGCTGCTCTGGAGGGTCGACGGCTGGCTCGGTCGTCGGAGGTTGCCCGAGGAGTTGGCGGCAAAGGGCGAGGTCGTCGTCGCGGCACCGGTTGACCAGAGTCCGTAATAGCGGATGCGCCCCGCTTTTTCCCGCCACCAAGCCACAAACTCTCTCCATCAGGTCACCCGATAAGCTCACGCGGTCAGCCGATAAGTTTATCAGCTCACCTGATGGCCTTATCAGGTGAGCATCGGCAAGAAGAATCGCCAATCTGGAACCGCTGGAGTGAGTGTCGCCCTTTCAGGGCTCGGGCGGTGGCGGGGCCGCGGACCTGGGGCTGGCGCCCCAGGCTTTAATCTGCCGCCCCTTTGGGGCTTTGCGGGCGGATTCCTATCCGCCCTTCCCTACTTCCGACGGTTCGCGGCGAGGATTCTCTTGCGCAGGCGGGAGGCGGTGGGGGTGACTTCGACGAGCTCGTCTTCGCGGATGAACTCCAGCGCCTGCTCGAGGTTCATCACCCGCGGCGGCATCAGGCGGACCAGCTCTTCCGCGCCCGCGGCGCGCATGTTGGTGAGCTTCTTTTCCTTGGTGATGTTGACGTCCAGGTCGTTGGCGCGGTTGTGCTCGCCCACCACCATGCCTTCGTAGACCTCGTCGCCGGGAGCCACGAAGAGCGTGCCGCGCGGCTGGAGGTTCTCGATGGCGTACGCCGTCGTCCTGCCTGTCCGGTCGGAGATCAGGGCGCCCGTCGTGCGGTGCGAGATCTCACCCTGCCAGGTCTCCCAGCCGTCGAAGAGGTGGTTCATGATGCCGGTGCCCTTGGTCTCGGTCAGGAACTCGTTGCGGAACCCGATCAGGCCGCGCGAGGGGACCCGGAACTCGATCCGCACGCGGCCGGAGCCGTGGTTGACCATCTTCATCATCCGGCCGCGGCGCGAGCCCAATTTCTGCGTCACGACGCCGATGAACTCCTCCGGGCAGTCCACGATCAGCATCTCCATGGGCTCGTGGAGCACGCCGTCCACCCGGCGGGTGATGACCTCGGGCTTGCCCACGGCCATCTCGTAGCTTTCGCGGCGCATCATTTCGATCAGGATCGCGAGTTGCAACTCGCCGCGGCCCGACACTTTGAAGATCTCGGGCGAGTCGGTCGGCTCCACGCGGATCGAGACGTTGCTCAGCGTCTCCCGCTCCAGCCGCTCCTTGAGCTTGCGCGAGGTCACGTGCTTGCCCTCGCGGCCGGCGAACGGCGAGTCGTTGATCGAGAACATCATGGAGATGGTCGGCTCGTCGATCTGGATCGGCGGCAGCGGCGCCGGGTTCTCGCGGTCGGTGATGGTCTCGCCGATGTTGACCTCTCCGATGCCCGCCACCGCCACGATGTCGCCCGGGCCGGCTTCGGCGATCTCCACCCGCCTCAAACCGTCGTAGCCATAGAGGATGGCGACCTTCACCGGCGCGGTCTGCCCGTCGAGACGGCTGAGCGCCACCTCCTGGGCCTTGCGGATCCGGCCGTTGAACACCCGGCCGATGGCCAGGCGCCCCACGTAGTCGTCGTAGTCCAGGGTGATGATCAGGAGCTGCAGAGGCATCTCGGAATCGAAGACCGGCGGCGGCACCGTGCGCACGATCTCCTCGAAGAGCGGCTCCAGCGTCGAGTCCGGCCCCTCCGGCTCGAGCCGGCAGGTGCCCTGGCGGGCGTTGGTGTAGAGGACCGGGAAGTCGAGCTGATCCTCATGGGCGTCGAGGTCGATGAACAGGTCGTAGACCTCGTTCAGCACTTCGGCCACCCGCGCGTCCGGACGGTCGATCTTGTTGACCACCACGATCGGCGTCAGGTTCGCCTCCAGGGCCTTGCGGAGCACGAAGCGGGTCTGCGGCAAGGGGCCTTCGCTGGCGTCGACCAGAAGCAGGACGCCGTCGACCATCTTCAAGGTGCGCTCCACCTCGCCGCCGAAGTCGGCGTGGCCGGGGGTGTCGACGATGTTGATGCGGGTGCCGCGATAGGAGATGGCCGTGTTCTTGGCCATGATGGTGATCCCCTTCTCGCGCTCCAGGTCGATGGAGTCCATCACCCGCTCCGCCACGGTTTCGTTCTCGCGGAAGATCCCGCTCTGCCAGAGCATGGCGTCCACCAGCGTCGTCTTGCCATGGTCGACGTGGGCGATGATGGCCAGATTGCGCACGTCGTCTCTTGTCTGCTCGCTCACAAACTTCCTCTCTCGATCCTTGGGGGATTGAAAAACCGGGAAGGCGTACTGCCGCCACCACCCGCCGCGAAGGGCGGAAAGGATAACACACCCCGAAAAAGGCCTCAGCTGTGGGTGTCGGGGGCGGCGGTGAGCGTCCGCAGGGCGCCGATGGCGCTGCGCACCTGCTCGACCTCGCGCGGCTCGAAATAGGGCAGCTCGCAGCGGGTGCAGATCCACGCCGGCACCGACTCCCAGGCGATGCGGTAGCCGTTGCGCTCGACGGTGACCGGCGCGGCGCCGCGCTCGATCGGCCCCTGGCAGCGCAGGCACTTCATCGGCAGGGTCTCCGGCGGCAGGGAGACGGGACGCTGGGGGACGATGGGAAGGGTCGCGTCCAAGTCCACCACGGAACGCAGGTGGCGCGCGCCGGTCGCTTCCGGGTCGGGTCGCCGGAAGGTGTGGGTCTGGAGCTTCTCTGCCTGAGGCTGCACGATCGACAGGAACCGCGGCTGCGCCTTCATACAATCCCCCTTGGCTACGCACTGAGAAGGAATGCAAAAGGTTTGCCTGCCCCCTGGGTACGCG
>JBKKAU010000164.1:0-5699 GCA_046714475.1 Thermoanaerobaculia bacterium | reverse complement strand
CGGGCTCGCGGCCCTCGCCGCCGGCGCCGCCGGTCTGGTGCTGATCGCGGCCCTCGCGAACCTCACGGCTCGCGGCACCTGGACGAGCTACGCCGGCGACCGCCAGAGCTTCTACTCCTATACCGGTTACCCCGAGGTCGAGCTCCCTGCCGAGACCTGGACCCAGAGGACCGCCGAAGAGGGGACCGCGTCCTGGGTCGAAGGCGCCTCGGCCCAGGTCGACGTCGCCAGCCGGCAGACGGCGTGGAACGCCCTCTACTTTCTGATAGGACGTCACGTCGGAGTCCTCCCCTACTTCCTGCCGCTGGTGCTCGGTTTCTTCGCCTGGCGTCCCGGTCGTGACAACGAAAGCCGCTGGGCCCTGGTGCTCGCCGTGGCGGTCACGGCGGCCTGCTTCCTCGTCATCCGTCCGTTCAACTTCTGGGGCGGCGGCGGCGCGATCGCCAACCGCTACTTCCTGCCGGTCTATCCGGCGCTCTGGTTCGTGGCCGCGCGCCCGGCCCGCGTGGTCTGGGCCGTCGTGATCGCGGCCCTCGCGGCGCCGTTCCTCTGGCCGCTGTGGACCTCTCCCCGCGGCTTCCCGATCGACTCCGAAGGAGGGTACCGCCACGTCTCGACCCTGGCGCGGCGCTGGCTCCCCTACGAGACCACCCTGTCGCACCTCAAGCCGGCCGGCCAGGAAGATGTCGTCCACAACGGGCTGTGGGTGAAGCTGCTCACCCCGGCCCTGCGCCCCGAAGCCGGCGGCTCCCGGCTGCGGCTCGCCTCCGGACGCCCAGGGAACCTCCTCCTCGGCAGCCGCGAGCCGCTCCGGACGCTCCGCCTGCGGCTCCCGCCCGGCGGCCCGCGGCAGCTCGAGGTCGAGGGCGCCGAGGTGACCGAGACCCTGTCGCGCCGCGACGGCGGCGTCACCTTGCGGCTGCGCCTCCCCCATCCACGGGCGCGGCACCGCATGTGGTGGGCGGACGAGGACGTCTGGCTCTACGAGCTGCGCCTCGACCCGCGACCCGGCGACATTACGTTCCAGCTCCTCCTGGAGCCGGCCGGGGTTGAGCCGTGACCTCCGCCCGTCCTTTGAAGCTCAGCGTGGTGGTGCCCTGCCTGAACGCGGCGGCCACCCTGGCCGAGCAGCTCGAAGCGCTGGCCGGGCAGGAGTACGCGGGCGAGTGGGAGGTGATCGTCGCCGACAACGGCTCGACGGACGGCTCCCGGGAGATCGTCGAGCGTTTCAAGGATCGTATCCCGCGCCTCCGCCTCGTCGACGCCTCCGACCGCCGGGGGCAGGCCCACGCCAGGAACGCCGGCGCCGCGGCGGCAACCGGCGAGGCGTTCCTGTTCTGCGACGCCGACGACGTGGTCGCTCCCGGCTGGCTCGCGGCCATGGGCCGGGCGCTCGCCGGGCACGGCTTCGTCGCCTGCCGGTACGACAACGAGAAGCTCAACCCCACCTGGGTGCAGCGCACGCACCTCAACCCGCAAAAGGACGGGCTGACCGCCTACTCCTACCCGGACTACCTGCCGCACGCGGGCGGCGGCGGCCTGGGCGTCCGGCGCGAGGTGCACGAGGCGGTCGGCGGCTTCGACGAATCCATGCCCGCTCTGGAAGACACCGACTACTGCTGGCGCATCCAGCGCGCCGGCACGCCGCTGACGTTCGTCCCCGACGCCGTGGTCTACATCCGCCACCGCCACGACCTGGGGAGCGTCTTCCGCCAGGGGGTGAGCTATGGCGAGCACAACGTGCTGATCTACAAGAAGTACCGGCCTCTCGGCATGCCCCGCCTGGGCTGGATGCCGGGCGCCGCGCGCTGGGCGAAGCTGCTGCTCCGGTCGCCGCTCGCCCTCACCCGCGAGAGGCGCGCGCCCTGGCTCTGGCAACTCGGCTGGCGCGTCGGCCGGCTCAAGGGGTGCTTCAAGTACCGCGTGCTCGCCCCCTGAGCCGCGGTTCTGCTAGTCTCCCATCCTTACGAAAGAGATGCATGCGCGTACTCGTCACGGGTCATCACGGTTACATCGGCAGCGTCATGGTGCCGCTGCTCCAGGCCGCCGGCCATGAGGTCGCCGGCCTCGACTCCGGCTTCTTCGAGCCCTGCCTGCTGGCGGGCCGCCCCGTCCCGGACGAGGTGCCTACGATCCGCAAGGACCTGCGCGAGGTCGAGGCGGACGACTTCCAGGGCTTCGAGGCGGTGATCCACCTCGCGGGCCTGTCGAACGACCCGCTGGGCAACCTCGACGGCTCGCTGACCTACGAGATCAACGACGCCGCCTCGATCCGTCTGGCCCGCCTGGCCAAACAGGCCGGCGTCTCGCGCTTCCTCTTCTCCTCCTCCTGCAGCACCTACGGCGCGGCCGGGGACGACTTCCTGGACGAGCAGGCCGACTTCAACCCGGTGACGCCCTACGGCATCTCCAAAGTGCGGCTCGAGCAGCAGCTCGCCGAGCTGGCAGACGAAGCGTTCAGCCCCACCTATCTGAGGAATGCCACGGCCTACGGCGTCTCGCCGCGCCTGCGGGTCGACCTGGTGCTCAACAACCTGGTCGGCTGGGCGTACACCACCGGGCGCATCCACCTGATGAGCGACGGCACGCCCTGGCGGCCGCTGGTGCACATCGAGGACATCAGCCGCGCCTTCCTGGCCGTGCTCGAAGCGCCGCGCGAGGCGGTCCACGACGAGGCTTTCAATGTCGGCCGGACCGCCGAGAACTACCGCATCCGCGAGCTGGCGGACATCGTGGCCGAGACCGTGCCCGGCTGCCGCATCACCTACGCCGAGGGCGCCGGGCCGGACAAGCGCTGCTACCGGGTGGACTGCGGCAAGATCGAGCGCGTCCTCCCCGCCTTCCAGCCGCGCTGGGATGCCCGCAAAGGCGCCCGCGAGCTCTACGAGGCCTACCAGAAGGCCGCGCTGACCGAGGCCGAGTTCCAGGGATCGCTCTTCATCCGCCTCTCCCGCATCCAGGAGCTGCAGAGCGAGGGGCGGCTCGACGGCGCGCTGCGGTGGACCGAAGCGCCGGTCGGGGCGTAGAGCTCACCCTCCGGGCCGCAGCCGCAGCCTTTCGAGATCCCAGACCTGCACCCGATCGTCGGCGTAGTCCGGCGGACCCCATGCGCGGGTAAGCTGGTTCGCTAGGCGCTCCCCTTCCCGACGGTAGAGACGGCGCAGCCGGGGCGGCATCGGCCGCGACGGCGGCTCCGGCGGCCTCTGGACCCTGTCCTCCTCGGCCGCGATCCGTAGATGGACGACCAGGTGCCGGGCCGGGCTGGCGAGGAGCGCCGCCGGCTCGGGAGGCACCTCGTTGCGCAGATCGATCCGCGGATGCCGCGGCAGGTCGAACGGCGCCGAGACCATCACCCGGTGCTCGTGGACCTGCTGGTAGATATAGAAGACGCGGTTGAAATCCCAGGCCGGGGCCCAGGGAAACTCCAGCACCGGTCCGCCGGAGAGGCTCCGGTAGACCGCCGGCACGTCGCGGGGCGCCAGCGCGGCGCGCGGCGCGAAGAAGCCCACGAAGTCGTTGTGGTGCATGAACGAGCTGTCGCGGAACCCTTCCTGGGTGAACGGCCCCAACCAGAACAGGGCGAGCACGAAGAACCGCGCCGCCATCCTCTGCGCCGTCTGCCCCAGGCAGCCCCGCTCCGTTTTCCAGGGACGCCCCAAGGCGTACGCCACCCACAGCAGGATGAACGGGAGCACCGGCAGGAGATAACGGTTGAGCACGACCGGGTTGGCCAGCCCCAGGGGAGAGAGCAGGAGCACCCCGGCGACATGACCCGCGACAACCGTGAGCGTGAACGCCCCCAGCCGCAGCCGGTCCTTGAGCAGCAGGACCAGCCCGGCCAGCGCGGCGGTCCAGAACAGGACGGATAACACGGAGGAGCCGGTCCCCGCCTGGAGGTGGAGGACGTCCAGGACCGTGCTCAGCGGCACCGCCTGCTCCTGCCGCTTGCCGGCGATCAGCCGCAGCAGCGACTCGCGCGCCGGCACCAGGAACAGGGCGAAGGCGGCGGCCAGCGCCACGCCGAGCGCCGCCAGGGCGAGCAGCCCCCGCCAGCGGCCCTCCCGGCGTGGCGGCACCAAGTCGCCCAGGGCGAACAGGAACGGCGCAGTCACCAGCGGCCCCACCCCGAGATGAAGCCAGACGGCGAGCGCCGCGAGCAGCACGTAGGCGAGACCGGTCTTCCAGGTCCGGGTACGCCACCAGCGCTCGAACGCCATCACCGCGCCGAACCCGACGAGCACCATGGGCAGGTACGAGCGGCCGATCCGGCTGTAGAGCACCAGGACCGGCGAGAACGCCACGAGCCAGCCGAGCAGCTCGACCTCGGCCCGCTCCAGTTGGCCCCGGAAGGCACGCGGGATCACCCAGAGGGCGAGGCAGCCGCAGACCAGGGCCGGCAATCGGAAATCGATCTCCGAGAGGGTGACGCCCCACTCCATCAACAGCCGGTGGAGGGCGGCGAGAGGGATCGAGACGTCCGCCACCCGGTAGGTGGTGAGAATCTCGGGGAGCGTCTGGCGGGCGACCACCCGCACGGCGTGCAGCTCGTCGCCCCCCATCACCTGGCCGCGCAGGTTCCAGAGGCGCAGCCCCAGCCCCGCGATCACGGAGGCGGCCAGCGCGGCGGTGGCGGCGCGGCGCTCGTTCACATCGAGATCGAACCCTTGCGGAACTCCGTGCGGTCGATCCAGGCGTTGACCAGCACCGGAGCGCCGGCGCGGGCGATCCGCACCGCCTCCTCGAGTACCGGGCGGACCTCCTCCGGCCGGCGGAGCAGGAGCCCCCGAGCGCCGTACCCCTCCGCGACCTTGTGGTAGTCGGTGCGGGCGAGCACGGTCCCCACGTCGTCCTTCAAGATCTCGACCTGCTCGCGGGCGATCTGCGTCCAGCCGGCGTCGTTGCCGACCACCGCGATCACCGGGACGCCGTGACGGGCGAAGGTGTCGAGCTCCGCCAGGCTGTACGCCGCCGAGCCGTCGCCGTAGATCACCCAGACGTCCGCCTCCGGCCGGCAGAGCTTGGCCCCCAGGGCAAAGCCGCCGCCGACTCCCAGCGTGCCGAACACCCCCGGGTCGAGCCAGGAGAGCGGCCCGCGCGGGCTGAGCGTGTAGGCCGCGGTCGCCACGAAGTCGCCGCCGTCGGCCACGATCACGCTCTCTCTCCCCATTGCGCCCATCGCGCGGTCGATCTCGCGGCAGAGGTGGACCGGGTTGACCAGCCCCGGCTCCGAAGGCGCCACCTCCGCCTGCTCGTCGATCTCCCGCTCCCGCTCGGCGTCGCGGGCGCGCAGGGTCTCCAGCCACTCCCCCCAACGCTCCCGCTGGCCGCCGCCGGCCGGCAGGGCCGCGGCCAGCGACCGCAGGAAGAGGCCCGGGTCGCCGTGGACCGGCAGGTCCGGTTTGCGGTTCATCTCCAGGTCGGTCCGGCTGCGGTTGACCGAGACGAGGTGCGCCCGCCGCCCGATGTGGCGGCCATAGTCCAGCCGGAAGTCGGCCGGGATGCCGGCGAGCACGACAAGGTCGGCCTCGCGCAACGCCTCCTTGCGCTTGTGCCGGAGCTGCAACGGATGGCCGGCGCCGAGCAGGCCGCGCGCCATGCCCGCGAGGTAGACCGGCGCGCCGATCGCCTCGACCGCCCGCACGACCTCCCCGGCCTCGCCGGGCGTGAGCATCGCCTGGCTGCCCAGCAGCAGCACCGGC
>JBKKAU010000163.1:0-2499 GCA_046714475.1 Thermoanaerobaculia bacterium | reverse complement strand
GGCATGGGCACGGCCATGGGCACGGCGTCCGCGTCCCCCGCGCGGGCCGCCTCGATCCGCCGCGCCAGCCCGGCCACCGTCGGCGCCTCGAACAGCGCCCGGACCTCCAGCTCCACCCCGAAGAGCTGGCGCAGGCGCGACACCACCCGCATGGCGAGCAGCGAGTGGCCGCCGAGGTCGAAGAAGCTCTCCTCCGGCCCGACCGCGTCGAGGTCCAGCACCTCGCGCCAGACCCCCGCGATCAGCTCCTCGGTCGTGCCGGTGATCGTCTTCCCGACGGCCGGGGCGGCGGCGGGTTGGACGGTCCCGGTACGGCGGCTCAGGATCTCCAGCGTGCCGTCCGCGCGGCGGCGGGCGGTCTCGTCGGTCCGGTAGAGCCAGGCGCCCGGGGTGGACGGATCGGGCGCGAAGCGGTCGCTTGCCCCGGTGCCCGGATGGACGCCGCCGAGCCAGACCTCGCCGGGGACGCCGACCGGCAACGGCCGCAGGTGCCGGTCGAAGAGGTGGAGCGGCGTGCGGACGACCAGGGCCGCCAGCTCGGCGGCCTCGGCCTCGTTTATCAGCGGCAGCAGGGTGACCGGCGCCTCGGAGTCCGCGACCGCGGCCCGCAGGAGGGTCTCCAGGTGCCCGAACAGGCGCTCGACGGTCGTCCGGTCGAACAGGTCGGCATTGAACTCCAGGAAGCCTTCGACCGCGCCGCCCCCTTCGGACAGCGACAGAAGCAGCTCCAGCTT
The DNA here is from genome assembly GCA_046714475.1 of Thermoanaerobaculia bacterium. Lineage (GTDB taxonomy): Bacteria > Acidobacteriota > Thermoanaerobaculia > Multivoradales > UBA5704 > DASPJI01. The sequence continues at coordinate 1,765 of JBKKAU010000163.1, read as the reverse complement.
GGCCGTGCCGATCTCGGCCGGCACGAACGCGAGCTCCAGGCCCGGCAGCTCCAGGTTTCCCAAAGGGGCGTTCTGGAGCACCAGCATCGTCTGGAAGAGCGGCGGCCGGGAGAGGTCGCGCGCCGGCGCCAGCTCCGCGACCAGCTTCTCGAAGGGGAGGTCCTGGAGCGCATAGGCGTCGAGGCTCGCCTCGCGCACCCGGCCGAGCAACTCGCGGAACGACGGCCCGCCGGAGAGGTCGCCGCGCATCGGCAGCGTGTTGAGGAACAGGCCGATCAGCCCCTCCAGCTCCTTGCGGTTGCGGCCGGCGACCGGCGTGCCGACGACGACGTCGTCCTGCCCCGAGTACCTCTGGAGCAGCGCCTGGAAACCGGCGAGGAGGACCATGAACAGCGTCGCGCCTTGCTCCATCCCCAGGACGCGCAGCCCCGAGACCAACGGCGCGCCGAGCTTGACGTCCACCCGGCCGCCGTGGAAGGTCTGGAGCGGCGGGCGAGGCCGGTCGGTCGGCAGGTCGAGCGCGGCGGGCACCCCGAGGAGCCGGGCGCGCCAGCCGGCGAGCAGCCGCTGCAGCGTCTCTCCCGACAGCCACCCCCTCTGCCAGACGGCGAAGTCGGCGTACTGCACCGGCAGCGGCGGCAGGAGGCGCGACAGGTCCCCCTCTCCCTTCACGGCGGCGGCGTAGAGCGCCGACAACTCGCGGAGCAGGATGCCGGTCGACCAGCCGTCCGTGACCGTGTGGTGGAGATTCACGGCGAGGACGTGCTCGCGTTCCCCCAGCCGGAAGAGGGAGGTGCGCAGCAGCGGCCCGGCGGCGAGGTCGAACGGCCGGGCCGCCTCGGCGGCGAACCGGCGCTCCGCCTCCGCCCGGCGCGCGCCTTCGGGAAGCCCCGCGAGATCGACGACCGGAAGCGGCACGGACGGTTCCGGTGCGATCACCTGGACCGGCCGGTCCTCGATCGCCGGGAAGGTGGTGCGGAGCGGCTCGTGCCGGCGTGCGATTTCGTAGAGGCTCGCGACGAGCGCGGCCACATCCGGCACGCCGGCAAGGCCGAGCAGGACCGGCACGTTGTAGACCGCGCTCCCCCGCTCCAGGTGGTCGAGGAACCAGAGGCGCTCCTGGGCGAACGACAACGGCAAGGGCCGGTCACGCCGGCCCCTGGGGACGGCGCGGATCGGCGGCGCCGCGAGTCCGAGATCCCTGCCGCGGGCCGCTTCGACCGCCCGCGCCAGCTCGCGCACGGTCGGCGCCTCGAACAGCGACCGCACCGGCAACTCCACGCCGAAGACCTCGCGCAGGCGCGAAGTGACCCGGGTCGCCAGCAGCGAATGCCCGCCCAGGGCGAAGAAGCTCTCCTCAAGCCCGACCTCGGGGAGGTCCAGCACCTCGCGCCAGATGCCGGCGACCAGCTCCTCGGAGACGTGGAGGGCACCCTCCTCCGCCACGGAGCGCGCCCGGCGCGGCTTCGGGTCGAGCCGCGACAGGGCCTGCCGGTCCACCTTGCCGTTGGGGGTGAGCGGCAGCGCCGGCAGCGCCAGGAAGGCGGACGGCAGCATGGCCTCGGGGAGGCGCTCCTTGAGGAAGGAGCGGAATTCGCTGGCCGAAGGCTCGCGGCCCTCCTCGCGCGGCACCCAGCAGGCGACCAGCCGGCGGTCGCCCGATCCGTCCTGGGGGGCATCCTCATGGACGACCACCGCCACGTCGCGCACTCCAGGGTGGCGCCGCAACGCGGCCTCGACCTCGCCCAGCTCGATGCGGAAGCCG
>JBKKAU010000162.1:0-5274 GCA_046714475.1 Thermoanaerobaculia bacterium | reverse complement strand
GCTCTCCACCGCGCCGGCGCCGTCGGCGTCGAGGAGAGCCCGCAGGCCGCGCGCATGGTGCCAGCGCCAGCCCAGGTCGGGGTCGTGGACCGCCGCGGCCGATTCCTTCAGATATCCGTCCATGGCGGCGTGGTCGCCGCGGTCCCAGGCGGCGCGGGCCGCGACCAGCCGGGCGTTCAGCGCCGCGCTCCCCCGGGACTCCGCGAGAGCCTTGCCCACCCAGGCCATGGCCCGCTCCGCATCGCCGCCGTTGGTATAGACGCGGACCGCCATCTCGGCCACTTCGGGGAGGTCGGCCGCGGGGGGAGGGTCCTCCTCCAGGCGACGCAGGGTGTTTCGCGCCCCTCCGAGCTGGCCGAGGAGGAGCTGGCAGCGGGCCCGCAGCACGGCCGCGCTGGCGGAGACGGATGAGACGACCGAGCCGGCGGTGGAGAGGGTATCGAGCGCCGCCTCGAAGCGGCCCAGGGCGATCTGCGCCCGGGCCAGGGTCACTCGCTCCTCCTCGGAGGCGGGAGGACGGCGGCCCCAAGCGGCGACAGCGGCGCGCCAGCGGCCGGCGCGGGCCAGCGCGCACGGGTCTCCATCCTCCTCGCGGTCCCAACCGGCGCGCGCGTCGGGTCCGGCGATCAGGTCGCGCAGAGCGGCGAGGTCGTGACGGCCGGCGAGCAGGCGGGCGCGGAAAGGGGGAGGGCCCGCGACCCAGAGCCGCCGCCGGTCCGGAGAGAGGACGATCTCTCCGACCAGTGCCCCGCGGGCCGCGGAGAAGGCGCCGTCCCAGAGGAATGGCGCCGCGTCCAGGATCTGGGCGACGGCCCGGTCCGCGGCGAGCGGCGCGGGCGAAGGTCCCCAGCCGTCGAGGAGACGCCGCGCCGATCTGCGCGCCTCCCCCCGGCCGGCGAGGACGGCGCCGGAGTCCAGACGGAAGAGGCGCGCGAGCAGGTCCCGGAGCAGCTCTTGCGCGGGACGAGGGGAGAGGCCCGGCTCCGTGCCTCCGACCGCCAGCAGCCCCTCGGGAGTGATCCGGACCTCCGGCCATGAGAGAGGGACCTGCCAGCGGGCCCTCTCCAGGAGCGAGAGGAGACCCGCCGCCTGCAGCACGACCGCCACGAGCTGGCGTTCGGTCCACCGGGCTGCGGCGAGGGATAGAGCGGCTGGAGAAGCTGCCAGAGCGGGATGGACGACCTGGAGGGCGCTACGGACTCCGGCAGAGCTCATCCGCGGCCGGTCAGCTCTTGGAAGTCCCGCCAGAAGTCCGGGTATGACTTGGCGACCACGCCGGGCGCGGCGACGGAGACGCCGGACCGGCGCAACCCCGTGAGGGCCAGGCTCATGGCGATCCGGTGATCGCCGCGCGGCTCGACGGTGACGGCGTCTCCGGGCGGCTCGCTGTCGGCCCAGAGGCCCGGGATGGTCAGGCTGTCGGGCCCCTCTTCGACCACCGCTCCGAGCTTCCTCAGCTCGGTCGCCATGGCCTCCAGGCGGTCGCTCTCCTTGATGCGCAGGTGGGCCACGTTGAAGATCCGGGTCGTGCCGCGGGCGAAAGGGGCGAGAGCCGCGAGCGTCGGCACCTGGTCGGGCATCCCCGAGAGGTCGGCCTCGACCGCCCGCAGGCCGCCGGCGCCGCGCACCGAGAGCTCGCCGCCGCTCCAGACCACCTCCGCCCCCATCCGGGCGAGCAGGTCGAGGAACCGGCGGTCGCCCTGCCGCGAGTCCGGGTTGAGCCCTTCGAGGGTCACCGCGCCGCCGGTCAGCGCCGCCGCCGCCGCGGGGTAGCAGGCGGCCGAAGCGTCCCCTTCCACCCGCACGCGACCGGCCCGAAGCGGCGAGGGCCACACCCGCCATACCTGACAGCCGCGCCCTCCCCACCGTTCGATCCGTCCTCCAAAGGCCGCAGCTGCGGCGAGCGTCACCTCCACGTAGGGCTCCGAGGTGAGCGCGCCCACCTCGACCGTGACCTCCGCGGGAGCGCGGAGCGCCGCCATCAACAGCGCCGACAGGTACTGGCTCGACTCCCCGGCATCTAGATAGGTCGAGCCGCCGCCGAGGGTCCCGCCCGCGATGGCGAGGGGCACGAACCCCGGCCGGCCGAGATACTCGATGCGGGCGCCCAGCCGGCGCAACGCCTCGACCAGCGGCCCCACCGGCCGCTCGCGCAGGCGCGGCACCCCGTCCAGCCGGAAACGTCCGGGGACCGCCGCGAGCGACGCCACCAGGAAGCGCAGCATCGTCCCGGCGTTGCCGCAGAAGACCTCGACTTCCCCTGAAGGGGGATCGGCGAGCTCCAGGCGCGCCTCCTCCAGCCCCTCCTCCACCCGGAATCCCAGACGCCCGAGAGCGGCGAGGAACAGCCGGGTGTCCTCGGCGAAGAGAGGGCGCTCGATCGTCAGCGGTTGGCGCGCCAGCAACGCCAGGTTCAGGTACCGGTGGGTGACGCTCTTGGACGGCGGGACGCGCACCCGCCCGGACGCCCGGACGCCGGCGGGGATGGCCCGCGAGTCAGGCGACGTCGGCGATATCGAAGACGAGCCCGTCATAGCCGAACTCGACCCCGGGAGGCAGTGGAAAGGCCGGGGCGTCGTGATCGATCTCGTGCGCGATGTGGGTGAGGATCGTGCGTCCGGCGCCGATGCGCGCCGCCACCTCCAGGGCCTCCGCGACCGAGAAGTGCGTCGGGTGCGGCCGGTAGCGCAGCGCGTCGAGGATCAGGGTCTCCACCCCATCGAGCAGGCGGAAGCTCTCCTCGGGGATCAGGTTGCAGTCGGTGACGTAGGCGAAGCTCCCGATCCGGTAGCCGAAGACCTCCATCTCGCCGTGCCAGACCGGGACGGGGAGGATGTCCAGGCCGAGCAGGCGGAACGGCTCGCGGATCTCGATCAGGTCGAGCTGCGGCTTGCCGCCCCCCTCCTGGCCCGGCTCGAAGACATAGGCAAAGGCGCGGCGGATGGCCCTCAGGGTCTCCTCCGAGCCGTAGCAGGGGATGGCCGACCGCTGGCGGAAGTTGAAGATCCGCACGTCGTCCAACCCGAAGATATGGTCGGCGTGGGAGTGGGTGAAGAGGACCGCGTCGACCCGCGGCACGCCGAAGCGGAGGGCCTGCTGGCGCAGGTCCGTCGGCGTATCGACGAGGAGGATGCCGCTCCCGATCTCCAGCTTGAGCCCGGGACGCGTCCTCTGGTTGCGCGGGTTGTCCGAGGTACAGACCGCACACGTGCAATTGATGACCGGTACCCCCGTCGAAGTGCCGCTGCCGAGCATGGTGACGCGGAAAGACATGGCGGCCGGGAAGTGTAGCGCACCGCTCCGGCGTCGCGGGAACGCACGATCCATGTCGCGTAGACGCGTTATCTTGATTCTAGAAACGAAGACGGCGGGAGGTCAAGCGGTACGATCAGGTTTCCCCCAGCCACTCCACCGCCCGGCTGCGGAACCAGGCGTCGAGCAGCCGCACCTCGCCTCCCCGCACCGGCCAGACGCGCGGCTCGTGGAAGTGGCCGAGGAGCAGGACGTCATGGCCTTCGGCGAGGCGCCGCTCGGCGTAGGCGCGGATGGCGGCCTCGGGAAGCATCGCCTTGTGCTTGAAGTTGGTCTGCGAAAGGCGCTGCTCGGTCGAGTGGACCATCCTGGAAGCCAGGCGGTGGGGGAGGTGGAGCACCGTGAAACGGACCGGCGCGCTCTTCGACAGCCCGCGCCAGAAGCGGTATCGCCAGTCGTGGTCGTTCAAGCCGTCGCCGTGCACCGCCAGGTAGCGCACGCCGGCCACCTCGAAGGCGGTCTCCAGGACGACGCGGTCGAAGGCGTCGGCGTAGGGGCTGCCGGCGAGGAAGAAGTCGCGGTTGCCCTCCACGTACTCGATCCGGAGGCCCTGGCGCCGCAGGTCGCGCAGCACCGGGACGACGGCGGCGATCTCCGCGGTCTCGTAGCGCCGGGAGCCGACCCAGACCTGGAAGATGTCGCCCATCAGCACGAGGCGGGTGCACCCCTGGCGCGGCAGCTCCCGGAGCTGGCGGACGAGCGGCCCGGCGTCGCCGCCGGGTCCCCCGAGATGGGCGTCGGCGATCAGGGCGACCGGCACGGCTAGACGATCGAGAGCCTGGGTTTGGACTCGGCGAGCCGCGCCACCTCGGCCGCCACCGACTGGGCTACTTTGCGGATGGGGTGGGGGTGCGGCCCGGGGGGCGCGGCGACCACGATCGGCACGCCGGCGTCGCCGCCCTCGACGATCTTGGCGTCGAGCGGGATCGAGCCCAGGAAGGCGGTGCCGAGGAGGTCGGCGGTCTTCCGGCCGCCGCCCTTCTTGAAGATGTCGGTCTCCTGGCCGCAGTGCGGGCAGACGAAGGTCGACATGTTCTCGATGATGCCGAGCACCGGCACGTTGACCTTGCGGAACATGGCGAGCCCCTTGCGGGCGTCGATCAGGGCCACGTCCTGCGGCGTGGTGACGATCACCGCGCCGGCCAGCGGCACCTTCTGGGTGACGGTGAGCTGGGCGTCGCCGGTGCCCGGCGGCAGGTCCAGGATCATGTAGTCGAGGTCGCCCCACTCGACGTCGCCGAGCATCTGCTCGATCGCCCGCATCACCATGGGGCCGCGCCAGATCACCGGCGTGTCCTCCTCCAGGATGAAGCCGAGCGACATGATGCGGACGCCGTACTTCTCGAACGGCAGGATGCGGTTGCCGATCACCCGCGGCTTCTCGGTGATGCCGAGCATCATCGGCACGGACGGGCCGTAGATGTCGGAGTCGAGCAGGCCGACGCGGTGGCCGAGCCGGGCGAGCATGACGGCGAGGTTGGCGGCCACGGTCGACTTGCCGACGCCGCCCTTGCCGCTCGCCACCGCGACGACGTGGCGGACGCCGGGGATGAGCTGGGGGTTCTGCGAGATCGCCCGCTGGGCCGCCTCCTCGCGGCTCACAGGCCGGGTGACGTTGATGTTCACCTCGACCGCCTCGACTCCGGGCACGGCGCGCGCCGCCCGCTCGGTCTCCTCGCGCACCTTGTCCGCCGCCGCCGGGTTGTGGGTGGCCATCTGAAGGTCGATCGTCACCGCGCCTCCAGACGCCTTGACCGCATGCACGAAGCCGAAAGAGACGATGTCCCGGCTCATGCCGGGAAACTTCACCCCTTTCAGGGCATCCCAGACCCTGGTTTCCAGATCGTTCGCCATCGTTGGAGACTTCCTATCTCTGAGGTCGGGCCCGCCCGTCCGGCCGGCCCCTAGGAAAGGTAACACACGCCCACCCCCCCGATATAGGCGCCCCGGGGCGGGGGGCGT
>JBKKAU010000161.1:0-9674 GCA_046714475.1 Thermoanaerobaculia bacterium | reverse complement strand
GCCGAGGCCAGGGGCATCTCGCTCGCCCGTTTCGCCAATGCCTGGGCCTTGCGCCATCCGGCGGTCACCTCGGCGATCCTGGGGCCGCGGACTTTGGAGCAGCTCGAGGACAGCCTGGCAGCGGTCGAGGTGGAGATCACCGGGGAGGAGGCCCGGCGGATCGACGAGCTCGTCCCGCCGGGCAGCTCAGCCCTCTAGGCGCCTCGACGGCGCCGGCTCTATAGGTCGTACCGCAGAACCACGATCGGATCGACGCCGGCCGCCCGGCGGGCCGGCACCAGGATGGCGGTCGAGGCGACCAGGGCGAGCAGCATCGAGGTCGCGGTATAGGCCATCGGGTCGTTGGGGCTGACCCCGAACAGCATGTTGGCGGCGAGCCGGCTGGCCAGGAAGGCCAGGACGAGGCCGATCCCCAGCCCCACCGCCACGACCTTGATCCCCTGCCCGAACACCAGGCCGAGCACATCCCCCTGCTGCGCGCCCAGGGCCATGCGCACGCCGATCTCCCGGTACCGCTGGTCCACCGAGTAGGACATGACGCCGTAGATCCCCACGGCGGCGAGGATCAGGGCCAGCACGCCGAAGAGCGCGAGCAGCGATGCCCCGGCGCGCGGCGCCCAGAGCGAGTTGTCGAGCAGCCGGGAGACCGTCGAGACCCCGACCAGCGGCATGTCGGGCGCCATGGACCGGACCTCCCGCTGGACGGCGGCCAGCGCCGCCGCGGCGTCCCGGTCGGCGCGGGCGATCAAGGTCATGTTGCCGGCGAAGCGCTGGGCGAGAGGCTGGTAGATGTAGGGCTGAGGATCCTCCCCGAGCCCGTTGTACTTGATGTCCCTGGCGACGCCGACGACCTCGACGGCATAGGGGTCGCCGAAGAAACGGAAGCGTTGGCCGACGGGGTTCTGCCCGGGCCAGAGCCTCTCCGCCATCGTCTGATTGACCACGACGACGGGGATGCTCCCCTCGCGGTCCCGGTCGTCGAAGGCGCGCCCCTGGGCCATCTTCAAACCCATCGTGTCGAAATAGCGCGGGCCGACCGTGTTGACCTGGATCAGGGTGCCGTCGTCCGCGCCCTGCTTGCCTTCCAGGAACACCGAGCGCAGGAACGTGCCCTGGAAGGGGCCCGCCTGGGCCAGGGCCGCGGAGGAGACGCCGGGCAGCGCCTCGACCCGCTCCTGGAGATCGCGGAAAAACTGTTCGCTGCGCGCCTGGTCCCACCCCTGGAGGCTGGTGTCGAACGCCAGCACCGCGAGCGGTTCCGGGTCAAACCCGGGATCGATCTGCCGCGCCTGCCCGAGGCTGCGCAGGAACAGGCCGGCGGCGATCAGCGACACCAGCGACAGCGCCACCTGGCCGGCCACCAGCGCCGCCCGGAAGCTGAAACCCCGGCGCCCCTCGCCCGGCGCCACGGCCTGATTCTTCAAGGCCGAGACCAGCTCCGGCCTGGTGGTCTGGAAGGCCGGGACCAGCCCGAAGAGCAGGCCGGTCAGCAGCGACAGCCCGAGCGTGAAAGCGAGCACCCGCAGATCCAGCCCGAGGTCGAGCGAGGTGAAGATCGGCAGCGGCAGGTTGGGCAGGAACGCGAGCAGCGCCCGGCTCGCCCAGACCATGACCAGCAGCCCGAAGACGCCGCCGAGCAGGGCCAGCAACAGGCTTTCCGTCAGGAGCTGGCGGACCAGGCGGCGCCGCCCCGCCCCCTGGGACAGCCGGATCGCGATCTCCCGCCGCCGCGACTGGGCCCGCGCCAGCAGCAGGTTCGCCACGTTGGCGCAGGCGATCAGCAGCACCAGGGCGACCACGGTCATCAACAGACCCGAAGCCGCGATCACCCCGCCGCGCGCCTGCGGGTTGATCGTCGCCTGGGAGAGCGGCACGAGCTCGATGCTCCTCCCCTTGTTGTCCTTGGGGTACTCCTGCTCCAGGCGCCGTGCCATGGCGGTCAGCTCGGCCTGCGCCTGCTCCAGCGTCACCCCCGGCTTCAAGCGGGCGATGGTGTTGACGAAGAGGCCGCGCCGCTCCTCGTACCAGTTGATGTTGTCGTTGGGCTTGATCTGCCGGTTCATCGCCATCGGGATCCAGAGGGCCGGCTGGACGCCCATGTCCGTGCCGGTGAACTCGGCCGGGGTCACGCCGACGACGGTGTACGGGCTGCCGTTGACGCGGATCGTGCGGCCGATCGCGCCGGCATCGGAATCGAGCCTCTCCTGCCAGAAGCGATGGGAGACGACGGTCACCGGATGCCCTCCCGGCGTCCCATCCTCGTCGGGCCGGAAGGTCCGGCCGTGCGCCGCCCGGATGCCGAGGAGATCGAAGTAGTTCCCCGAGACGAGCTGTCCGAACGCAAGGCCCGGCTCTTTTCCCGTGGCCACGCTCATGGCCGTCCAGTCGTAGCCGAGGACGCCGTCGAAGACCCGGTTCTGCTCGCGGTAGTCGCGCCAGTTGAGGTGCGACAGCGCCGCGAAGCCGGGGTTCTTGACGTCCCGGGTGTAGATCGAGACCAGCCGCTCGGGCTCCGCCACCGGCAACGAGCGCAGCAGCAGCGCGTCGACCAGGCTGAAGATCGTGGTGTTGGCGCCGATGCCGAGCGCCAGCGACAGCACGGCGGCCAGCGTGAACGCCGGCTTCTTCGCCAGCATCCGCGCGGCGTAGCGGAGATCCTGAAGCAGGGTTTCCATGAGCAGACCCTCCGTCGTTATTTTGAATTACGGAGGGTCCGGAAAGCAGGTTTCTTTTAGTCGACTACGACGGCCGTGCCGCTGACGCTGACCATCAGCATGCCGCCGCCCTGGCCGACCTGGATGGTCTCGTAGTCGAGATCGACGCCGATCACCGCGTTGGCCCCGAGCTTCTGGGCCTCGGCGCTCATCTCCTCCAGCGCGATCCGCTTGGCCTCGCGCAGCTCCTGCTCATAGGCGGCCGAGCGGCCGCCGACGATGTCGCGGATTCCCGCGAACAGATCGCGGAAGATGTTGGCGCCGAGGATGGCCTCGCCGGTGACGAGCCCGAAGTAACGGCTGATGGTGCGGCCTTCCAGATTGTTGGTGGTGACGATGAGCATGGCTCTTCCTCCTTCGCCATCTAGTACGAACGTCGACGGCGAGAGTTGCGGAGGAAGTGGCTCACTGCGCCGCCGTCTGGGTCCCTTTCTCCTCCGCGATCCGGGCGATCACCCACTCCAGGGGCGCATCCCTGCCGGTGAGGAAGTCCTCCGGCCGCGTGCGGATCAGGACGTTCGGGAACACGGCTTCGTCTTCTCTCCGCGCGGCGTCCGGGCGCTCGGCCAGGGTGTGGGCCATGCTCACCGGCAGACGGCTGTTGGGCAGCACGACCCTCGCCCGGCCGGTCGGGCCGGACGGCCTGCCGCCGGTCGGCGTCCCGACGATCAACCCCAGCCGGTTGTCCTGGATCAAGGCGGCGAACTCCGCGGCGGCGCTGAACGAGCCCGAGTTGACCAGCAGGTACACCTTGCCGTTGAACTTCTTGCGCGGCGGCGGCAGGTACATGGGCGACTTCCGGTCCTCGACCTCCTGGAAGAAGTCGGTGGCGGCCGAACGCCCGCCGGCTTCCACGAGGCCGGTGGCCGGCATCTCCCTGCCGTGCTCCACCCGGTAGCGCAGGAGCATGTCCCGGTAGGCGTTGGGGAAGTGCTGCCGGAAGAGCCGCGACATCTTGACCGACTTCCTGTAGTCCGCGAGGTCTCTCTCGGTCTCGATGAAGTAGAGGAACTGCTTGCCCAGCCGCCCGTCGCCGCCGCCGTTGCCGCGCAGGTCGACGACCAGGTGCTCGATCCCGTTTTCGTCGATCTCCTCGAAGAGGTCTTCCAGGAGCTGCCCCAGGGTCACGAGCCCCTGCTGGCGTACGGCGCGCCGGAGGTAGAGCCGGGACACCGGCACGGCGAACGGCTTGGCGGCTTCATCCACGGCGTCGGTGACCGCGATGTGGTCCAGGAAGGTCCCGAACCGGAAGTAGGCGAAGCCCCGCTCCGGGTAGATGTCGTAGAAGAGGGGCTCGGCGCTGGCCTTGACGATCGACCGGCCGGGGGGACGGACGAAAAAGTTCAGGTGCTGCTTGTCGATGGCGGGGACGGAGAGCGTGCGCTCGACCGGCCCGTCCGGCCCGTCCCGCCGCACCGCGACGTCCAGGGTGCCCTGGGGCGATACCAGTCCGACGCGCTTCGCATACCACGGCATCATCAGATTGAAGAGCGCCCGCTGGCGGCGGGAGAACCGGTTGTCGGCCGGCACGAACGTCTCCATCCGCTGCAGGGCCTCTTCGATGGGGACCCCCTGGATCGCGGTCACCTCGGCGCCGATCCACTCGCGGCCGAGCTTCTGCTCCAGGTTCCACACCTCGACTTTTTCATTCCAGGTCAGGTCGATGCCGAACAGGCGCTCTTCCAGCTCGATCGGATCGATGTCGACCACGGTGTGCCCGTTGCCCAGCCGGGCGAGGAAGCCGTCGAGGAGGAGGGCGAGCTCCCGGTCGTCGACCGGCTGCTCGAGCTGCTCCAGGACCTGTTGCTTGAGGGCCTCGTACCCGGGCTCCGGGAACTGGTCCTGCACCCGGAGCGGATAGGTCTCCTCCAGCATCGCGGTGAGATACAGGAAGTCCTGCTGGCGGAGATTGAGGGCGCGGTACTCGCCCGTGCCCTGGATGGGGCGCGGGTAGGTTCTGTTGTTTTGCCGCTCGACCGCGCTCCAGGAGCAGGCCAGGGCCGTCAGGGGGAGGAGAAAGAACAGGAGCAAAAGACTTCGCCACTTCACAACGGGGGCTCTCCTAGATCCTCACATGATCCACGGGCATGGTACCACCGGGAGCCACCGAGGTGGAGGGGGGCTCAGGGAGGGCTCACCGGCCCGTAGCGGGTCTTGAAGAGGCGGGCGGCTCCCGTCGGGGGGACGACGACGACGAACAGGTGGTCGTACTCCGCCTCGGTGAGCGGCGCGACGGCGGCGCCGCTGAACGCCTTGACCAGCTCGGGCACGGTGTTGCTGTGACCGACGATCAGCACCGTCTTGCCAGCCTGCTGCGCGAGCACCTCGCGGGCCAGATCCCGCGCGTAGGCGGACGCGTCGCCCGTGATGGGCCGTTCGACGATGGAGAGACCGAGATGCCGGGCGAGCGGCTCGGCCGTGGCGCGGGTGCGCTTGAACTGCGTGGAGTAGGCGGCCTTGACGTCCGCGGCTTCCAGCACCGCGGCCAGGGCCTCGGCGCGTTTCTGCCCCGCGGCGCTGAGCGACGGGTCGCGGGGGTCATCGGTGGCCTTCTCCGCATGGCGGACCAGGACGACCGTGGTGGCGCCGGGTGGGGAGGATGGGGCCGGGTCGTGGGCGTACAGGGCGGCCGACGCCACCAGGAGCACGGCCAGCCCGGCCAGGAAGAGCCGCCGTAGCGCGAAGGAGGAGCGCATGGCCTCAGCGGGTCCCCGCCGCCTCTTCCGCGTCCAGAGCGTCCGGCGCGGCGTCCGCTGCCTCCGGGGAACTCAGATCGGCGACCTGCCGCGCCCAGACCGTCGCGCCGCCGACCAGCCGGCGCGCGCCGATGAAACGGTTGCGGTAGTAAGGCCGCGTGAAGTCGGTCACCACGACACCCCTCCTCCTGCCGGCCGCGTGGACGAACCTGCCGTCCCCTATATAGATGCCGACGTGGGAGATTCCCGACTTGTAGGTGTTCTCGAAGAAGACCAGGTCGCCCGGCCGCAGCTCGGCCTCGCCGACCGGCACGCCGTGCTGGAACTGGCCGGCCGCCGTCCTGGGCAGGGAGAGGCCGAGCGAGCTGTAGACGGCCCGCACCAGACCGGAGCAGTCGATGCCGTTGCGGGCGGAGCCGCCCAGGCGGTACGGGGAGCCGAGCCAGCTCAGGGTGTCTTCGACCACCCTGTGAAGCGCCTGGGCGGGTACCTGAACCATGGCCGGCATGCCGGGCGTCTGCGCCGGGATGGCCGTCCCGGCCGAGCCGGCCGAGAGCAGCCAGATCAGACCGCGCGTCAGCGCCGGCCCGATCACCTATCGCACCTCCCCCGCTCCGCTCCGTTTCGCATCCAGAGAACGATCCGCGTATACATACCCGCTCCTCCGCGAGACAGAAGAAAAACAGCACAACCCGGGTACAGCAGGAAGCCGCCGCGCTCGGCGCGGGACTAGAGTGCGAAAAAGAGCGGAGGGAAGTCAGCGCAACCTGCGCCGACCCTCTCCACGGACGTGGAAATCGAGCACGGTTGCGTTCATAGCACACCATCGAAATGTCGGTCAAGGCGACCGAAGGAGCGGAAGGAGGGGACAGAGAGAACAGCTGGCGGCTACGGCCTCCCCGCCGAAGCGTGGATCTTGACGGTCAGGAAGTCGGTCGTCTCCCGCGAGGAGGAGAACGCCTGGCCGGTGAGGACGAGAGCCCCGTCGGCGTCGATCGCCATGTCGTGGACGCGGTCGTCCCGCTGCCCCCGCTGGCGGTAGACCCAGGCCGGCCTGCCGTCCAGGCGGTACTTGAGGACCGTGAAGTCGATGTCGCCGGGGCCCTTGGCCTGGAGGGCGACATAGACGGAGTCGGCGGCCTCCCCCAGCACCATCCGGGGCTCTCCGTCCAGGTAGCCTGGCGTGGCCCGGAAGACGCGCTCCCAGACGAGGGTGCCGTCGCTGTCGAGCCTGGCGACGGTCACGTCCGAGCCGCTCCGCCGGGGTTGCGAGCTGGAGCCGGTGACGTAGACGTTGCCCGCATCGTCCACGGCGACGTCATAGGCGAGGTCGTCGCCCCGCCCGCCCCAGCCCTTGCGCCAGAGCAGGTTGCCCTCCGGGTCGTACTTGAGCACCAGGAAGTCCCGCCGCCCCTTCTCGCTCATCCAGGCCCAGCCGACGACATAGGCGTTGCCCTCGCCGTCGACCGTGAGGGCCGTCGCGGTGTCCTTGTCCCGGCCCGGCAGGCTGGCGGAAAAGCGCGCCGACCAGAGCCTCTCGCCATCGGGGCCGTACTTGAGGGTGGCGATCTCCCGGTCGTTGCCGCCGTCGGCCGCGGCGATGCCGGTGACGTGGACGGTCCCGTCCGCGGCCACGGCCATGTCGATGGGCAGGGCGCCGTCCGGCCCCTGGGTGAAGCGCCGGGCCCACAGATCGCGGCCCTCGGCGTCGTACTTCACCACCGCGTACTCCATCAAAAGCCCGGCCTCGCCGGTCGAGGCGCCCATGAGATAGATGTTCCCCTCCCCGTCCAGCTCCATCCGCTCGACATAGTCGCCCCGGCCCATGCCGTCGTAATAGCGCTGCCAGAGCAGGTTGCCGTCAGGGTCGTACTTGAGCGTGGCGAAGTCGGACTCGGTCCCGCCGTCGCCGTGGAGGTTCCGCCAGGAGTACCCGGTGACGATCACGTTCCCCTGCGGGTCGACCGCGATGTCCCGGGGCATGTCCATCGAGTTGGCGTCGCTGTTGAAGCGGCGCTCCCAGAGCTGCCGTCCCAGAGAGTCGTACTTGATCGTCGAGAAGTCGTAGCCGGAATCGGCGCCGGCGGAGGCCCCTGTGATGTAGGCGTTGCCGGAGCCATCGAGCGCGAGCCGGGGCTGCTGGTCCTGGTCGCCCGCGGGGCCGTCGAAGAGGGCCTTCCAGTCTTCGGAGACCTGGGAAGCGGCCGGACCAGCCGCCGTAAGAACCAAGAGAAGAACCGCCAGAGCCGGCAGAAACCTTGCCATGGCTCCTCCTATCGTCCGGGATGGTTTCGATGCGCCTCGCCTTGGAGCACCCGGGGGAGCCATGGAGGGCGTTACGCGCGCCCCGCCGGAGATCCCTCTGCCAGAGGAAGGTAGGGCAAGGAACGTGCCAGAGGGCTCCGCGATAGGATGTCCCCGGGAGGAGAGAGCGCATGGCCGACCTGAGAGGCAGGACCCTGTTCATCACCGGCGCGAGCCGCGGCATCGGCAAGGCGATCGCGTTGCGCGCCGCGGCCGACGGCGCGAACGTCGTGATCGCCGCCAAGACCGCCGAGCCCCACCCCAAGCTGCCAGGGACGATCCACAGCGCCGCCGAAGAGATCGAGGCGGCGGGTGGAAAAGCCCTGCCGCTCCAGGTGGACATCCGGGATGAAGAGCAGGTGCAGGCGGCGGTCGAAAAAGCGGTCGAGGTCTTCGGCGGGATCGACGTGCTGGTCAACAACGCGAGCGCGATCAACCTCACCCGCACCCTGGAGACGCCGATGAAGCGGTTCGACCTGATGTGGGGGGTCAACGCCCGCGGCACGTTCGCCTGCTCGCAAGCGTGCATCCCCCATCTGAAGAAGTCCTCGAACCCGCACATCCTGACGCTCTCGCCGCCCCTGAACCTCGACCCCAAATGGTTCGCGCCGCACGTCGCCTACACGATCTCCAAGTACGGCATGAGCCTCTGCGTGCTCGGTCTGGCCGAGGAGCTCCGCGGCGACGGCATCGCGGTCAACGCCCTCTGGCCGCGGACGGTGATCGCCACCGCCGCGCTCGCCATGTTGGGGGGCGCGGTGTCTCCCGAGCACTGCCGCAAACCCGAGATCGTGGCCGACGCCGCGCACGCCATCCTCACGCGCGACAGCCGGAGCTGCACCGGCCGTTTCTTCCTCGACGAGGAGGCGCTCGCCGAGGAAGGCATCACCGACTTCGAAAAGTACGCCGTCCAGCCCGGGGCGCCGCTGCTGCCGGATCTGTTTCTGGGGTGAGGGGGAGAAGATCCCTGCGCCACATGGGATGATCCTCCTGCTGATTCTCCCAGAGCGGCGCCGGCGTGGCGAGCTTCCCATCGCCCCTGCCGCTCCTCCTGGCCCGGAATCGCGGCCTCGGGCACCTCTCTTATCAGGAGGGGGTGTGCTCTGCCGGTGTCTGTTGCCGCCCGCGGTCGTTTTCTCTAGGATGCCGGCTGCCGAACCTATCGCGGAGGAGGAGAGAGATGAACAACGTGAGTCGGGCGATGCTTCCGGAGTACGACCAGGAGATGGCGACGACGCGGCGCGTCCTCGAGCGCGTTCCCGAGGGCAATTCCGAGTGGCAGCCACACGCCAAGTCGATGACCATCGGCCGGCTCGCGACCCATGTGGCCGAGCTCGCGGGCTGGGCGCCCAACCTCCTGCAGCGGGACTCGCTGGACATCGCGCCGCCCGGCGGCCCGGGCTACAAGCCCCAGACCCTGGGCTCGCGGCAGGAGCTCCTCGACCTGTTCGACAGGAACGTCGCCTCCACCCGGGAGCTGCTCGCCGGCACCGACGACGAGACGTTCATGAAGCCCTGGACGTTCCTGCGCGGCGGCCAGACGATCTTCACCCTGCCCCGCGCCGCGGTTGTCCGCACCATGCTCTTCAACCACATCATCCACCACCGCGGACAGCTTACCGTCTACCTCCGCCTCAACGACGCTCCGGTGCCGTCGGTCTACGGTCCGACGGCGGACGAGCCGCTCTTCTAGGAGACGGTGAGTCTCCCTGGAGATGTCATGAGACGACGAACCGGCCACGGCATCCTCCTGGGTGGGATCGGCGGCGACGCGCACAGCGTCGGCCTCAAGATCCTGCACCAGGCGCTCACCGCCAACGGCTACCGGGTCCAGTTCCTGGGGACCCAGAACCGTGTCGAGGAGCTCCTGCGCCGCGCGCCCGGGTTCGACGTGGTCATGGTCTCCAACATGGACGGCCACGCCGCCCACTATCTGCGCGACTTCCGCCGGCCCGCCCCC
>JBKKAU010000160.1:0-1858 GCA_046714475.1 Thermoanaerobaculia bacterium | reverse complement strand
ACGCCGTCCTGCGCGGCCCCGAGGCCGTCCTGGCGCCGCCGATCGTCCCGACCGGGCAGGGCGCGGAAGGCGCGCCGCTCTCCTTCGCGCAGCATCGCCTCTGGTTCCTCGACCGCCTGGAGCCGGACAGCTCCGCCTATGCCGTCCCGGGGGCGGCGCGCCTGCGCGGGCCGTTGCGCCCCGAGGCGCTGGCGGCGGCCCTGACCGGGATCGTGCGGCGCCACGAGTCGCAGCGCACGGTCTTCTTGGTTGTCGGAGGCATGGACGGCATGGACGACAACCCCGTCCAGGTGGTCCTGCCGCCGCCGGCCGCGCACCCGCTCCCCGTCATCGACCTGTCGGACCTTGCGGGCTCCGAGCCCGAGGCGATGCGGCTCCTGCGCGCCGAGGCGCGCCGGCCGTTCGACCTCGCCGCCGGGCCGCTGCTGCGGACCGTGCTGCTGCGCCTGGCGCCCGAGGACCACCTCCTCGGCGTGATGTCGCACCACATCGTCTCGGACGCCTGGTCGCTCGGCCTCATGCTGCGTGAGCTGGCGGCGCTCTACCGCGCCGCGCTGGCGGGCGAGCCCTCCCCCTTACCCGAGCTGCCGGTGCAGTACGCCGACTTCGCGGTCTGGCAGCGGCAGTGGCTGTCGGGCGACGTGCTGGGCCGCGAGCTGGCGCACTGGCGCAACCGGCTGGCCGGCGCGCCGCAGACCCTGGAGCTGCCGTCCGACCGCCCGCGGCCGGCGGTCGTCTCCGGCCGCGCCGGCTACCGCGACATGGCCATGCCGGCCGGCTTCGTGGCCGGGCTCAGGACGCTGGCGCTACGCGAGGGCTGGACGCCGTTCATGGCGCTGCTGGCCGCCTTCTACGCCCTGCTCGCCCGCTACTCCGGGCAGCTCGACGTCGTCGTCGGCACGCCGGTCGCCAACCGCAACCGGTTGGAGACCGAGGCGCTGATCGGCTTCTTCACCAACACCCTGGCGCTGCGGCTCGACCTCTCGGGGGACCCCGCCTTCCGCGAGCTCGGCCGCCGCGTCCGCGCCGCCGCGCTCGACGGCCAGGCGCACCAGGACCTGCCGTTCGAGCGGCTGGTCGAGGACCTGGCGCCGGAGCGGACGCTCGGGCGGACGCCGCTGTTCCAGGTGATGTTCGTGCTGCGGCCGGAGCAGCCGCCCCTCGACCTCCCCGGTGTCGAGGCCGGGCTGCTGGACCTGGAGACCGGCGCCGCCAAGTTCGACCTCACGCTGTCGCTCGGCCTGGACGGAGGCGAACTGGACATCCTGGACGGCGTCCTGGAATTCAGCCGCGACCTCTTCGACGACGCGACCGCCGAGCGGCTGCTGGGCCATTTCCGGACGCTGCTCGAAGCGGCGGTGGCGGTGCCCGAGGCCCGTCTCTCCGAGCTGCCGCTGCTCACCGCGGCCGAGCGGCAGGCTCTCGCCGAGTGGAGCCGGCCGCCGCTCGGGTATCCGGCGCCCGTCTGCGTGCACCATCCGGTCGCCGCGCAGGAGGAGCGCACCCCCGACGCCGAGGCGGTGGTGTTTGGGGAAGAGCGGCTGACCTACCGCCAGCTCTTGAACCGGGCGCGGCGGCTGGCCCGGCGCCTGGCGGAGATGGGCGTCGGGCCGGACGTGCCGGTGGGGCTCTTCCTCGACCGCTCGACCGCTCTGATGGTGTCGGTCCTCGGCGTGCTGGAGGCGGGCGGCGCCTACCTGGCGCTCGAGCCGGGCTATCCGCGCGAGCGCCTGGAGGCGATGCTGGAGGACGCCCGGCCGCCGGTGGTGATCACCCGGCGCGGCCTCGCGGGCCCGGCGCCCCAAACCGCCCCCCGCCAGCAGGAGATAGGGGAAGCCGGCCGGGAGGGGCCGCCGGG
>JBKKAU010000159.1:0-4213 GCA_046714475.1 Thermoanaerobaculia bacterium | reverse complement strand
CACGGGGCGTCTCTACGGCGGGAAGAATCGTTGCCGTTTTCGCGGTCGCATCCCCAATGTAGAGACGCCCCGTGGGGCGTCTCCGGGGCGGCGCCCAGGATGACGGTCGGGATCGATTCCCGAGACCTCAGCTTCCCGAACAGGCGGTCTTCTGTCACCAACGCCTTCACGCCCGAGTCTTCGAGCATGAAGGCGAGGCGCTCGGCCGGGTAGTTGGGATCGAGCGGCACATAAGCGCCGCCGGCCGCGAGCACCGCGAGCAGCGCCTCGACCAGGCGCGGCGTGCGCTCCAGACAGACGCCGACGCGGGCTTCCGGCCCCACGCCCAGGGCGTGCAGGCGGCCGGCCAGCCGGCCGGCGCGGCGCAGGAGTCCGCCGTAGGTCCGCCGCTCCTCGCCCCAGACCAGGGCGACCGCGTCAGGCGCGAGGTCCGCCTGCGCCGCCACGAGCCCGAAAAGATCCTCGGCGGGCGCCGCCTCGCGGCCGGTGTCGTTCCAGTCGATCAGAAGCTGGTGGCGCTCCTCTTCGGTGAGCATCGGGAGGCGCGACACCGGCAGGCCCGGGTCCGCGGCCATGGCGTCGAGGAGGTTGGACAGGTGCGCCAGCATGCGGTCGATCCGCGTGCGGTCGAACAGGTCGACCCGGTACTCGATCGCCAGCTCCAGGAAGGCCGGACCCCGGAAGACGTAGACCTCCAGGTCGTAGCGCGACATCGCCCGGGAGCCGCTGAAGACCTCGCTTGACAGGGGCGCGGGACCCGGCGCCGGTCCGCCCTCGCTCCTCCCCAGCTCATTCATGGCGAACAGTACCT
The DNA here is from genome assembly GCA_046714475.1 of Thermoanaerobaculia bacterium. GTDB lineage: Bacteria > Acidobacteriota > Thermoanaerobaculia > Multivoradales > UBA5704 > DASPJI01. The sequence goes on along the minus strand of JBKKAU010000159.1, from coordinate 3,402 downwards.
GGAAGAGCGGAGTGTGCGACAGGCTGCGCTCGGGCCGCAGCTCCTCGATCAGCTTCTCGAAAGGGGCGTCCTGGTGCTCATAGGCGCCGAGCGCCGTCTCCCGGACGCGGCCCAGCAGATCGTGGACCGTGGGATCGCCCGACAGGTCGGTCCGCAGCACCATGGTGTTGGCGAAGAAGCCGATCAGCCCTTCCGCCTCGATGTGGTGGCGGTTGGCGACCGGCGAGCCGACCACCAGGTCGGTACCGGCGCCGTAGCGCGCCAGCAGCAGCTTCCAGGCGGCGAGGAGGGCCATGAACGCGGTCACGCCCTCCCGCCGGCAGAGCGCTTCGGCGGCCAGCACCCGCGGCACGGGCATCCGCAGCGAGGCGATGACGCCGCGGAAGCCCTGCTCCGCCGGCCGCGGCCGGTCGGTGGGGATCGGCAGCAGGGCGGGCGCCCCGGCCAGCCGCTCGCGCCACCAGCCGAGCTGCCGCTCCAGCACCGCGCCGGAGAGCCAGCTCCGCTGCCAGACGGCGAAGTCGGCGTACTGCACCGGCAGCGGCGGCAGCGGCGACGGCCTGCCTTGCGAGAAGGCGTCGTAGAGCACCGCCAGCTCGCGGGAGAAGATGTCGTTGGACCAGCCGTCGAAGGCGATGTGATGGCGCGTGAAGACGGTGACGTGGTCGTCGGGCGTGAGGCGCAGCACGCAGGCCCGCAGCACCGGGCCGTGGACCAGGTCGAACGGCCGCCAGGTCTCCTCCTCGGCTCGCCGCCCGGCCTCGGCCTCGCGTACCTCCCCCGGCAGTGCCTGGAGGTCCACCACCGGCACCGGGACATGGAGCTCGGGTTCGATCACCTGCACCGGCTCACCCGAAGCGGACAGGCCGATCCGCGTGCGGAGCGACTCGTGCCGCTCGACGATCTCGTCGAGCACGCGCTCCAGGACCTCGACACGCAGGGGACCGCGCCAGCGCGTGGCCTGCGGGATGTTGTAGACCGGCAGCCCCGGCTGTATGCGGTCGAACAACCAGAGCCGCTCCTGGGCGAAGGAGAGCGGCAGGTCGCTTTGATCGGGAGATGGCCTGGGCACCGGCACGATGGGCGGTGCCTGGAGCCCCTGGGCCTCCCGCCGTGCATCCTCGATGCGCGCGGCGAGCGCCTCGACCGTGGGCGCCTCGAACAGCGCCCGCAGCGGCAGCTCGACGCCGAAGAGCTCGCGCACCCGCGACACCACCCGCGTGGCGAGCAGCGAATGGCCGCCCAGGTCGAAGAAGTGGTCGTGGACCCCGACGGCTTCGATACCGAGCAGGTCGGCCCACATCTGGGCGACGAGCTGCTCGGCCGCGGTCCGGGGGGCCTCGTAGCGGGCCGCGGCGTCGCGGGTGGCCGGCTTCCCGGCGGCTTCGGCGAGAGCGCGGCGGTCCACCTTGCCGGTGGGCGACAGCGGCAGCGCATCGATCGCCACGATCTCGCCGGGCACCATGTACTCCGGGAGCAACGCCCGGAGGCTGGCCCGCAGAAGGCGCGGATCGACATCTCCCTCGGTCACCACGAAGGCCGCCAGCCGCCGGTCCGAGCCCTCGCCCCGCGTCATCACGGCGGCCTGCCGGACGCCGGGCAGCGCCGCCAGCGCCGCCTCGACCTCCCCGAGCTCGATGCGGAAGCCGCGGACCTTGACCTGGTCGTCGGCGCGGCCGAGGTAGACCAGGCCGCCGTCGGGCAGGAACCGCGCGAGGTCGCCGGTGCGGTAGAACCGCCGGCCCTCGATCTCCACGAACTTTTCGGCTGTGAGGGCCTCCCGCCCGAGGTAGCCGCGCGCCACCGAAGGACCGCCGAGATAGAGCTCGCCGGCCACTCCCGCGGGCACCGGCTGGCCGTCGGCGTCGAGCACCCGGAGCGTGAAGCCGGGGAGCGGGCGGCCGAGCCAGGTACCCGGCCAGCTCCGCTGGGCATCCCCCTCCCGGATAGGCTGGGCGGTGGCGAAGATCGTCGCCTCGGTCGGGCCGTAGAGCACCCACGGTCGCGCCCCGGGGAGGACCTCGGCCAGCTCCTCCAGGAGCGTGAGCGACACCGCCTCGCCGCCCATGCAGACCGTGCGCAGCCGCGTGAAACGCTCCGGCCCGATCCCGCGCAGGGCTTCCACCAGCTGCCGCATCAGGGCCGGCACGGCGTGGAAGACCTCCACCCCTTCGAGAACCGCGGCCAGCCGGACGAGGTCCGGCGCCGGCCGCAGGTCCATCAACACGAGGGTGCCTCCCGCGAGCAGCGGCGCGAGCACCTCGAACAGGGAGACGTCGAACGAGAAGGGCGACAGGCACGTCATGGCATCGCCCGGCTCGATGCCCAAGAGGGCCTGGGCCGAACGCAAGGTGTGGAGCAGGCTGCCGTGCTCCACCATCACCGCCTTGGGGGTCCCGGTGGTACCCGAGGTGTAGATGAGGTAGGCGAGGTCGTTGGCCTTCACCCGCCCCCGGAGAGGGAGAGCGGTGAGGTGAAGGTTGTCCAGCAGCACCACTTCGGCCCCGTGTCCGGCGCCCGCGAGCCCCTCCAGGAGGGGCTCCTGAGTCAGCAGCACCCGCGCGCCGGAGTCGGCGAGCAGCAGCCCCAGCCGCGCCGCCGGCCAGGCCGGATCGAGCGGCACGTACACTCCGCCCGCCTTCCAGATCCCCAGCAGCGCCGCCACCGCCTCGGGCGCGCGGCCGGCCATGAGCCCGACACGCACCCCGGTCCCGACGTCCAGGCTCCGGAGCCGCTCCGCGACCGCCCCGGCGGCCCGGTCCAGCTCGCCGTAGGTCCAGCCCGGCGCCTCCGGATCGTCGCCGCGCCGGACGGCGAGCGCTCCGGCCGAGCGCGCCGCCTGGGCCTCGAAGAGGTCGAGGACGCTCTCCTCGTCACCTTGTACAACCTCCTCTCTGGAGCCCCACTCCAGCACGAGCTGATGCCGCTCGGTCTCGGAGAGGAAGGAGATCCGCGACAGCGGCAGGCCGGGGTCCGCCGCCGCAACGGCGAGGAGGTTGCCGAAATGGACCGCCAGACGGTCGACCGTCGGCGCGTCGAACAGCTCCAGCGCGTAGCCGATCCGTCCCCCCAGACCATCGGGCAGCTCGAAGAGGTCGACCATGAGGTCGAACTTCGCCGCCCCGATCTCCGCCTCCAGCGGCTCCAGGATGAGGTCCGGGAGGTCGATCGCGCCCAGGGGGGCGTTCTGGAGCGCGAGCATCACCTGGAAGACCGGGTTGCGGCCCAGCTCGCGCTCCGGGTGCAGCTCCTCGACCAGCCGCTCGAACGGCAGGTCCTGATGCGCGTAGGCGCCGTTGGCGACCCCGCGCGCCCGCGCCAGCAGCTCGCCGAACGTCGGGTCTCCCGTGAGGTCCACCCGTAAGGCCAGAGAATTGACGAAGAAGCCGATCAGCCCTTCGA
>JBKKAU010000158.1:0-3367 GCA_046714475.1 Thermoanaerobaculia bacterium | reverse complement strand
CCGCGCCGGGGGGGGGGGGGGGGGCTGGGGCGCGCGCGGGGGCCCCCCGGGCCCGGCCGTTGAAGTGGTCGATCAGGATAACCGAGTCGAGGAGGAACCTCAGGGGGTGGTCTCCGGAGACTCCGGGTTCCCCTCCCACTCGTCGCGGACCTGCCGCTGATACTCCAGCCCGTCGCCGCTCGTCCAGATGCCGGACGTCCGGCGCAGGGCCTCCTGCAACGAGGGCTCCGCGGCCTCGCACTGCTCCCGATAACGGCGTACTGCGGTACGGACGATCTGCGTCATGGTCGCTCCCTCCTCTTGCGCTCTGCGGTCGAGCCATTCCTTGTCCTCGGGGTCCAGGCTGATCAAGGTTCGGATCATTTCGAGGCCCCGGAAGATATCATCGCCAGGAAACGATATCATCAGGCAGCCTCCTCCGTCCAGCCCAAGAAAGACGGAAAACGGAGGAAAAACCTTGCAGCTTTCTGGGACGGAGCCAGGGCTCCCCTTCAGGTACAATCCAAGCTCGGAGAAAGGGGAAGAAAGTGTCCGCCTCCAGGATCACCATCCAGCCCGGGATCTGCGGTGGTCAGCCCACCGTGCGGGGCATGCGGATCACCGTCGCCAATGTTCTGGAACTCCTGGCTGGCGGTATGACGGCCGACGAGATTCTTGAGGACTATCCCTACCTCGTGGCCGAAGACATCCAGGCCTGTCTCGCATACGCCTCCCAGTTGGCCTCCCACCGGCAGATCGTCTTCGCCGAGACCCTCCCCGGCCGGTGAGATTATTACCGGAGACCCAAAGTCCGTTTTCAGCGTAAGTAGAAGAACCACACCGAGACCGTGGCCCCGGCCCACAGGGCGGCCGTCCAGCCGGCGAGCCAGGCACGGGAAAGCCCCAGGTAGCGCAGGCGCCGGCCGAGCATCCGTAGCATCAGCGTGAAGCTCACCGCCACCGAGAGGCCGAAGATCACCGCCAACCAGGGGCCGGGCGGCGCAAGCGACAGCAGCATCGAGGGGACCAGGACCAGGAGCCCTGCCACCATCACCATGCCGAGATGCCCCAGGAAGGGCAGGCGGACCTCGGAAGGCAGGGTGAGCGCCGCGAGGGACAGCAGCACCCAGCCCGAGCCGGCGGCGACCACCATCTGGAACGCCCCCAGGGCAGGCGTGGTCAGTCCGGTCCCCCGCGCCACCGCGGCGCCGAACAGGGCGGTCATGACCAGCGCGAAGGCCAGGAGCAGGACGATCAGGGCGATCTGGTAACCTGGACGTGGGTCCGGGTCGCAGGCGCAGGTGACGTTGCTCTTGGGTGGCGTCAGGATGCGCCGGTTGGAGGCGACCAGGTGATAAAGGCGCTCCAGCGTGCCGCGGAAGAGCGGCCGGTCCAGCAGGCGCGCGAGCGGGGCGAGCCAGGTCTCGCGCAGCAGCCAGAGGATACCGGCGGGGCCGGTGCGGATATCGCCGCTCGCCGGGTCCAGCACCGCCATCTCGTTGTGGATGCCGGCGTCCAGGAGCCGCTCCCGGACCTCCCCCTGGAAGCCCTGGAAGGGGCGGCTGTCCGCCTCGCGCACCAGCCGGAGCCGGACGAAGGCGGCGCTCGCCGCCTGGCAGAGCGGGCAGTCGCCGTCGTAGACCAGGAGCTTCACGGCACGCCCCCCTGGAGGTTCTTCGCCCCCGAGATCCGGGCGTGCTGGCTCCGGCTCTTGAGCAGGCTCACCAGCGGTTTGAAGAAGGCGCTCTGGTCGAGCAGCAGCACCATGTCGAGCAGCCGCGAGGCCTTCGTCCCCAGCTCGTAGATGCTGTGGACCACCTTCTGGAACTCCTCGATCTCGGCCGGCGAGCCGCTGCCCGGGTCGATCTCCAGGGCCGAGTCGAGCACCCGCATCAGCGGGTCGAGCTCGCGCTTGCGGCGCTGCACGGCGATGGCGCGGGCGATCTCCCAGACGTCTTTCTCGGCGACGAAGAACTCGCGCCGCACGCCGGGACGGATCTCGCGGCTGACGAGGCCCCAGTCCACCAGCGCCCGCAGGTTGGTGTTGGCGTTGCCGCGGGAGACCTGGAGCTGCTCCATGATGGCCTCGGTGTCGAGCGGCTCGGGGGAGGTGAGCAGCAGCGCGTGGATCTGCGCCATGGTGCGGTTGATCCCCCACTCGGCCCCGATAGTGCCCCAGGCCTGGACGAAACTGTGCTTGGCGTCTTCGAGCTTCATTTTCGTTCCGTACTTTCTGTCCGGACTGAAAGTATGAAAATGGAATCCGGATGTCAAGCTCTGGGTTAAGCTCTTTCATCGCGGGTACCGCCCGCCTGGAGGTCTGTATGGTCCGTACGCTTCGCATCCTTGCTCTCCTTCTGACCCTCGCGCTCGCCATGCTGCCGGTCCGCCCGGCGTCCTCTGCCGACGCCAAGCCGGACGCCGGCGCGGCCTACAACCAGGAGGTCGAGGCCTGGCGCAAGACCCGGGTCGAGGGCCTCAAGAGAGAGGACGGCTGGTTCACGCTGGTCGGGCTCTTCTGGCTGGACGAGGGGGAGAACCGCTTCGGGAGCGCCTCCTCGAACAAGGTCATCCTCCCTGAAGGCAAGGCGCCGGCGGTGGCCGGCAGGCTGGTTCGCAAGGGCGACGCCGTGCGCGCCCGCATCGAGCCCGGGGCCAAGGTCACCCACGGCGGCAAGCCGGTGACCGAGCTCGACCTCCAGCACGACCTCGCGGGGGAGCCGACGATCCTGCAACTCGGCTCGGTCAGCTTCTTCGTGGTCAAGAGGGGCGACCGGATCGGAGTGCGGGTCAAGGACACGGAGGCCAAGGCCTTGAAGGCCTTCCACGGGCTCGACAACTACGCGATCGATCCCTCCTGGCGCGTGACGGCCAGGTTCGAGCCCTATCAGCCGCCGAGGCAGGTCCCGATCCCCAACGTCCTGGGTACGATCGATGACACGCCGTCGCCCGGCGCGGTGGTGTTCGAGAGGGGAGGCCAGTCCTGGAGGCTGGAGGCGCTGGAGGGCTCGCCGGACGGCGGTCTCTTCCTGATCTTCGCCGACCAGACCAATGGCAAGGAGACCTACGGCGCCGGCCGCTTCCTGTCGACCGAGCCGCCCAAGGACGGCAAGGTCGTGGTCGACTTCAACAAGGCCTACAACCCGCCCTGCGCCTTCTCGGCCTATGCCACCTGCCCGCTGCCGCCGCGCGAGAACCGCCTGGCGCTCCGGATCGAGGCGGGGGAGAAGAAGTACGGGGATCACTGAGGCGGGTTCCCAAGAGGGCGCCATGAATGGCGCCCCTACAGAGACACCCGTGTAGGGGCGCGATTCATCGCGCCCTTTTTCCTGCGCCCTACCGCCCCTGCGCGGTGTCTCTGCCCCCGCCCCGCAGCACCATATAGGGG
>JBKKAU010000157.1:0-5008 GCA_046714475.1 Thermoanaerobaculia bacterium | reverse complement strand
CCGCAAACCCGGTCGCAAGCCGGGCCGTCCCGCGGGGAGCGGCGCGGCTCAGCGGGGTGGTGGCAAGAAGACCGGCAATCTTCTCACGTTGACACAGGTCAGTGAGCAGACCGGGATCTCTTATCCGACGCTGGTCCGTTATGTCCGTATCCACTCCAACCGTCTGGCGTCTGAAGGTGCGGGCCGTTCGCGTCGTTTCTATCCCGAAGCGGTCGGCGTCTTCCGTGAGCTGCGTCAGGAAAGCGGCCGTGGCGGCCGCAAGAAGGGCTCCACGACCGCGGCGTCCAAGGGCGCAGCGCGCGGTGGCCGTGGCCGCGCGGCGGCGGCGAGCAAGGGCCGGGGTGAAGAGGGCGTGTTCACGCAGCGGCTGCGGGCCCTCGAAAGGACCCAGCAGGATCTCGAGAAGAGACTGCGGGGATTCGTCTCGAGCTTGCAGAAGCTTTTCAAGTAGATCCTTCTTTTCCAGGCAGGACGAAGAGCCCCGGCCGTCGCGCCGGGGCTTTTTGTTTCATTGCAGGTGATCCCATCCCTTGTCAGGAAGCTCGCGCGAGACGCCGTCCCGGATCAGCGCGATCTTCCTGCGCCTGGTGATCGTACCGATCCGGTGGCAGGCAAAGCTCGCCGGAGGTGAGAGACCGGAGGGGAGGGTGAACAGCAGGACGTAGTCTTCGCCGCCGGTCAACGCGAGCGTGATCGGATCAGCTTCGATGCGTTTGCAAAGATCTTCAAATCGATCGGCCCATGGCAGGGCGGCGGCATCGATCTTGGCGCCGACCGCGCTCGCGCGGCAGAGCCGGTGGAGGTCGCGCGCCACGCCGTCGGAGACATCGAGCGCTGCGATCGGCGCCCCTACTTTCTGTTCACCCAACCAGGCTCCGAGCGCGAGCTGAGGCTCGGGGAGGAGGTGCCGCCGCACGGCGCTTCTCGCGGCGCCAGCCAGCCCGCGCAATGTTTCCGGAATCTCAACTTTCGATCGCGTCGATCGCGTCGATGGCAGAAGGCGCGCCCCACGATCGATCAACAACCGGCCGGCGGCGGACTCTCCGACCGTCCCGCCCAGCCAGATCCTATGGCCTGGTACGGCGCCGTCGCGGCGCAGCCAGCGGTTCGTATCGGGTTTCGTACCGAGCAGCGTAAGGGTCGCGATCGTTCCGTGGGGGCTCTTCGCGAGATCGCCGCCGGCGAGCCGCAGGCGGTGCGGCCGGCAGGCGGCGAGCAGAGAGAGGAAGAACCGTTCGTGATCGAAACCAGGCGCCGCGGAGAGAGCGAGAAAGGCGTAGGCGGGAGCGGCGCCCATGGCGGCGAGGTCGGAAAGGTTCACGGCCAGGAGGCGGCGCGCGAGGATGCCGGCGTCGAGCCCCGGCGGGAAGTGAACTCCTTCGATCTGGCTGTCGACGGTGACGGCGAACGGTCCCCCGGCCGGGAGCACCGCCGCGTCGTCTCCGATCAGCGGCTCTTCGAGCCGGGTCCGCAGCCAGTGGAGGAGGCGGTTCTCGCCGGAGAGCGGGGTCACACCGAAGCGGGCTGCGGCTCTTCGCTGGGAACGGGGGCCGGCGCCGCGGCCGGCAGCGCGCCGTCCTGGATCAGGGCCAGGCCGAGCACCTCGTCCATGTGATCGACGAAGTGGAACTCGAGGCCCTGGGTGATCGTCTCGGGGATGTCGGCGAGGTCGCGCCGGTTGAGCTTCGGCACGATCACGGTGTGGATGCCGGCGAGCTTGGCGGCCAGGGTCTTCTCCTTGAGGCCGCCGATCGGCAGGATGTCACCGCGCAAGGTGATCTCGCCGGTCATCGCCACGCGGCGGTTGACCGGCCGGGCGGTGAGCACGGAAAGGATCGCCGTGCCGATCGTGATCCCGGCCGAGGGGCCGTCCTTGGGGATCGAGCCGGCGGGCACGTGGACGTGGATGTCGTGCTTGGCGAAGAAGTCACCGGGGAGACCGTGCGAACCGGCGTAGGAGCGGGCGTAGGAGAGGGCGGCCTGCGCCGATTCCTTCATCACGTCGCCGAGCTGGCCGGTCATCAGGAGCTGGCCCTTGCCGGGCACCGCCACCACCTCGATGAAGAGCAGGGCGCCGCCGACCGCGGTCCAGGCGTGGCCGGTGGCGACGCCGACGCGGTCGCGGTCGAGAAGCTCTTCGCTGAAGTGCTTGCGGGGACCGAGGAACTGCTCGACTTTCGGCGGATCGACCACCACCGGATCGTCGGCGCCGCGCGCCACCTGCACCGCGACCTTGCGGCAGATGGCGGCGATCTCGCGCTCCAGGTTCCGCAGGCCGGCCTCCTTGGTGTAGCCGGAGATGACCGTGTCGATCCCCTCGTCGGTAAAAGTGATGCGGTCGTCGGGGACGCCGTTCTCGCGGATCTGCTTGGGGATCAGGTGGAGCTTGGCGATGCGGCGCTTCTCCTCCTGGGTGTAGCCGGTCAGCCGGATGACCTCCATGCGGTCGAGGAACGCCGGCTGGATCGGCTCGAGCATGTTCGCGGTGGCGATGAACAGGACCCGCGACAGGTCGTAGGGCACGCCGAGGTAATGGTCGACGAAGCTGAAGTTCTGCTCCGGGTCGAGCACCTCGAGCAGGGCCGACGACGGGTCGCCGCGGAAGTCGGCGCCGATCTTGTCGATCTCGTCGAGCACGAAGACGGGGTTGCTGGTGCTCGCCTGGCGCAGCCCCTGGACGATGCGGCCGGGCAGCGCTCCGACGTAGGTGCGGCGGTGGCCGCGGACCTCCGCCTCGTCGCGGACGCCGCCCAGCGAGATGCGGACGAACTTGCGGCCGAGCGCGCGGGCGATCGAACGGCCGAGCGAGGTCTTGCCGACGCCGGGCGGGCCGACGAAGCAGAGGATGGGTCCCTTGGTGTCGGCCTTGAGCTTGCGGACGGCGAGGTACTCGAGGATGCGCTCCTTGACCTTTTCGAGGTCGTAGTGGTCCTCGTCGAGCACCTGCTGCGCGTTGTCGAGGTCGAGGTTGTCCTCGGACAGGGTCTCCCAGGGGAGCGCGGTCAGCCAGTCGAGATAGGTGCGGATGATCTGCGTCTCGGCGCTCTCGGGGTGGCTGCGCTCCAGGCGCCGGACCTGCCGGTCCAGCTCCTCCGTGGCCTCCTCGGAGATCTTCTTCTCCTCGGCCAGACGGCGGTAGTTGGCGATCTCTTCCGTGAGCTCCTCGCCCTCGCCCAACTCCTGCTGGATGGCCTTGAGCTGTTGGCGCAGGAAGTACTCGCGCTGGCTGCGGTCGATCTCGCCGCGGGCCTGCGACGAGATCTCCTGCTGCATGGTGAGGATCTGGATCTCGTGCGCCAGCAGGTCGCTCACCTGGCGCAGGCGGTCGATCGGGTTCAGGGTCTCGAGGATGGCCTGGGCGTCGGGAAGCTTCAGGTCCAGGTTGCTCGCCGCGAGGTCGGCCAGACGGCCGGGCTCCTCGAGGTTGGCGGAGATCACCATCACCTCGGGGGAGATCGATTTGCCGAGGGAGACGGCACGGTCCAGGCTCTCCTTGACGCTGCGCACGAGCGCCTCGATCTCCAGGGCGCCCGCCTCGCCGCGCGTCTCGTCGACGCGCTCGATCTTGGCCTGGAGGTACGGCTCCACCTGGCTGATGTGCTGGATGCGGGCGCGGGCGAGGCCCTGGACGAGGATGCGGATGCGGCCGTCGGGGAGCTTGAGCATCCGCATGATGACCGCCGCGGTGCCCATCTCGTAGAGGTCGTCCTGGTCGGGGTTCTCGGTCGAGGCGTCGCGTTGCGCCACCAGCATGATGACGCGGCTCTCGGCGAGCGCGCGGTCGACGGCGAGCACGCTCTTGTCGCGTCCCACCGACAGCGGCAGGATGATGTACGGGAAGACGACCGTATCCTTGAGTGGCAGGACCGGCAGGACGTCGGGGATCTTGATCGCCGCTTCGTCCTGGGGCTCGCCAGGTGTCCTATTCATCCCTATTCATCCACGGGCTCCTCGATCTCCTCGATATGCAAGACACGAGCCTCTTGCCGCTTATCCTGGATCTTCGGGAACTCGATGGTCAACAGGCCGTCGGCCAGGCGGGCCGTCCCCTGGTGCGTGTTGACCGGGGAGAAGAGGTGGATCTCGCGGCTGAACCGGCCGTGGCCGCGCTCCATGCAGTGGAACTTGACCCGCTGGGCGCCGGGCAGCGGCGTCGACTTGGTGCCGGTGAGGAGGATGCGCGTGCCGCGGACCTCGACCTTGAGGTCGGCCGCCGAGAGCCCCGGCAGCTCGACCAGGACCATGACCGCGGCCTGCGTCTCGACGATGTCGACGCACGGGTGCCACTCGCCGATCGGCGCGCTGCTCTCGCCCAGTTGGAGGGCCTCCTGGAAGAGGCGGTCGAGCTCGGACTGGAAGCGCGAGACGAGGAACAGGGAGGGATACCGGGAGCCCATGCTCAAGCCTCTTTGCCGGGGTGGATCAAAGTTTTGAGCACGTCCATGAAGGCGTCGATGTCCTCGAACCGGCGGTAGACCGAGGCGAAGCGGACATAGGCCACCTGGTCCAGGTCGCGCAGGTGCTCCATGACGAAGGCGCCGATCTCGCTGGTCGAGATCTCGCGGTCCTCGCGGTCGTGCAGCATGGTCTCGGCCTCGTCGACGATGGCCTCCAGCTTGCGCAACGGCACCGGCCGCTTCTCGCAGGCCTTGAGCAGGCCGCCCAGCAGCTTCTTGCGGCTGAACTCCTCGCGCGAGCCGTCGTGCTTGACGACCATGTAGGGAATGTCCTCGATCTGCTCGTAGGAGGTGAACCGGCGCCCGCAGCTCAGGCATTCGCGGCGGCGGCGGATGGTGGCGCCGTCACGGCTCTCGCGGGAATCGACGACGCGGTCGCGGTTCTCGGCGCAGAAGGGACACCTCATGGCGGGCGGGGCTCCGGGCGCGGAGCTCGGCTACTCCTTCGCGTTCAGGGCGATGTTCAGCCGCAGGAGGAGCTTCTCCAGGTTCGCGGTGTCCTTGATGTCGACCCGCAGGTCGCGCACCGCGTCGACGACGCGGTTCTGGTC
>JBKKAU010000156.1:0-1452 GCA_046714475.1 Thermoanaerobaculia bacterium | reverse complement strand
GATCATCGCGCCTCCTCCACTCTGGGCTCAGGCTCGTGTTTCGCGGTCAGGCTCCAGACCTTCCACGCCGCCCGGTCCGCGGCGGGGAGGGTCTGCCCGGCGCGGGCCTGCTCCTGCGCCCGGCCCGCCCAGTCGAACAGGCGCAGCCGCGACCCCGAGTCGCCGCGCAGACAGGCCTCGGCCACGGCGCAGAACGCGCAGCGCGGCGGCTCGTTGCGGCCCGTGGCGTCGACCAGGCGGGGAAAGAAGCTGCCCGTCTCCCAGGCGCCGAGCACGGCCGAGACCGCCCCCTCGAAAGCGCGGACGAACTGCGCGTCCTCCGGGGCCACCGCGAACTCCCGCTCGCCGACATCCGGCCGCAGGAAAAGATACCGCCCGGCGCTGTCCTGCCCGATCTCCTTGGAGGCGAGCAGGTAGGCGACCCCCTGGAGGTAGGCGCCCGTCTTCACCCGGGCGAGGAAGTGCCGCCGCCGGGTGTCGGCGCCGCGCTTGTCCGAGATCGGCTTGCCGGTTTTGTAATCCGTCCAGCGCAGCCGCCCCTCCCACAGGTCCAGACGGTCGGCCTTGAAGCGGAGCGGGCGCGGCCGGCCGGCCGCGTCATGGACCGTCAGCTCCCCCTCGACCTCGATCCCGAGCACCGGCAGGGTCCCATCCCCCCAGTCGCTCTCCCGCGCCGCGTCGAGCAACGGACGGACCCGGTCGGCCAGAGCCCGGGCGAGGCCGGGGAGGAAGATCCCCTCTTCCGCCAGCAGCCGCGCGGCCTCCGCGAGGAGCACCCGGTCGAGATCCGCCGCGTTCGGCCAGGCGACCGGGACCGGCTGGCGCGCCAGCACCTCGGCGAGCGGCGGCGCCTCTTCCGCCTCGAAGAGCTCGGGAGCGGCGAGGGCCACGACGCGCTCCAGCGTGGCGTGGACCAGGTTGCCCAGCAGCAGCGGATCGGCGCCGGGGAGCGCGTCCAACGGGTCCGGCGTCGGCTCGATCTTGAGCAAACGGCCGAGGAAGAGCTGCCAGGGGCAGGCCGCCAGGTTCTCCAGATAGGTGACGAAGAGGTCCCGCCGCCGCGGGTCCTCTGCCTGGGACATCCCGCCGAGGAAGCCGAAGTAGGGGCCGAGCTCCGCGGCGGTCGCCCGGCCTTCGGGGGTCCGCCGGTCCGGGTCCATCTCGTCCAGCACGGCGATACGGGCGTGCGCCAGAGCACCCATTCCGAGGACAGCGTCGGGATGGGACTCGGCCAACGCCGCCGACAGCACCGGCGCCAGCGCCTGCCGGGATCCGAACAGCCCGGCGAGCACCGCGTGCTCGGCCGCCGGGCGCGGGCGCCGGACCTCTCCACGGGCGAGGGCCGGCGGGATATGGCCGTGGTTGCAATCGTCCTTGGGATCGTCGCGATATTAGGAACCCCCTGGGCCTGGACCGTATCGGAGAGCGGCGAAAGCTATGGGCGCGATTGTG
>JBKKAU010000155.1:0-4174 GCA_046714475.1 Thermoanaerobaculia bacterium | reverse complement strand
GCATCGGAGAGGACGGGATGGTACGATCCCTTGATTCTCTGAGGACGCCGCCACGCCTTGGACTCCGCTCTGCCGATGAACACGGACTCCCGGACTCCCCGAACCTCCCGCTCCTGGATCCCCCTGTTCGTCCTCGGGGTCTCCCTCGCGCTCACCTTCGCGGCGACCTACTACGTCGCGGTGACCGCCCAGGCGCGCGACCGGCTGCGGTTCCAGACCTCCGTCCAGCGCACCCAGGTCAGCATCGAGAACCGGATGGACACCTACATCGTCCTGATCCGGGCGACGAGCGGGCTGTTCGCTTCGGACAACACCGTCAGCCGCGAGCAGTTCCGCACCTTCCTCTCCCCCATCGAGCTGCGCCGCCGCTACCCCGGCATTCAGGGGATCGCGTTCGCCCAGCGTGTGCGCCGCGAAGAGAAGGACGGGTTCGTGGAGGCTGTGCGCGCGGAGGGGACGGCGTTCCGGATCTGGCCGGAGAGCGCCGGCCCGGAGCACTTCCCGGTCCTCTACCTGGAGCCTTTCGACCGGGCCAACAGCGTGGCCCTCGGCTTCGACATGTTCACCGAGCCGGTCCGGCGGGCGGCCATGGAGCGCGCCCGCGACACCGGCCGGCCCGCCGCCTCCGGCAAGGTGACGCTGGTCCAGGAGACCGTCGAAAGAAAGAAGCAGCCGGGCTTCATCATCTACATCCCGGTCTACCGCCGCGGGGCGCCGGTGGCGACCGTCGCGGACCGCCGCGAGGCCCTGGAGGGGTTCGTCTGCGCTCCGTTCCGGGCCGAAGACCTCCTGGGGGGGATCTTCGGAGCCGGCGTATCCCCGAGCGTGGCTTTTCAGATCTTCGCCGGCCGGGGAACGAACCCGGAGGGCCTGCTCTACCGGTCGGACTCGGAAGGGGAAGACCTGTCCGGGCGCCCGAGCTTCACCACGGCCCGGTCGTTCGATCTCGCGGGCCAGCCCTGGACCATCTCCTACCGGACCCTGCCCTCCTTCGACGAGGCTTCGGGGAAGAGCCAGGCCGCGGTCCTCCTGGTCATCGGGCTCTTCACCAGCGGCGTCCTGCTGACGGTCACGCAGGCCCAGGTCCGAGCCCGGGAGGTGGCCGAACGGGCGGCGGCGGAGCTGCGCGACGAGGCGGAGATCACCGAGACGCTCCGCTCCATCGGCACGGCCATGGCCGCCGAGCTGGACCTCGAAAAGCTCCTGCAGACGATCACCGACGCGGCGACGCGGATCGCCGGCGCGCAGTTCGGCTCCTTCTTCTACAACCAGCTGGACGAGCAGGGCGAGTCCTACATCCTCTACACGCTCTCGGGCGTCCCCCGCGAGGCATTCGCCGGTTTCCCCATGCCGCGCAACACCGCGCTCTTCGGCCCGACGTTCCGCGGCGAAGGCATCCTGCGCATCGACGACGTTCTCCAGGACCCCCGCTACGGCCAGAACCCGCCCCATCACGGCATGCCCAAGGGGCACCTGCCGGTCCGCAGCTATCTCGCGGCGCCGGTGACCTCGCGCTCGGGCGAGGTGCTGGGAGGGCTGTTCTTCGGCCACGCCGAGCCCGGGGTCTTCACGCCGCGCGCGGAGCGGATCCTGGCCGGCATCGCCGCGCAGTCGGCGATCGCCATCGACAACGCGCGGCTCTACAAAGCCGAGCGCCGGTTGCGGGCCGAGGCCGAGACCGCCAACCAGGCCAAGGACCACTTCATGGCCACCCTGAGCCACGAGCTTCGGACACCGCTCACCCCGGTGCTCGCCGTGCTCTCCGCCATGGAACCGGACGAACAGATCCCGGAGAAGGTCCGGGACAGCCTGGCGGTGGTCCGGCGCAACGTCGAGCTGGAGGCGCGGCTCATCGACGACCTGCTCGACCTCACCCGCATCACCCAGGGCAAGCTCGAGCTGCGGCCCCGGACGACCGATCTGCGGCAGGTGATCGAGCACGCCCTGGAAGCCTCCGCGGCCAAGGTCTCCGACTCCGACCGGCCGCGGATCGTGACCGAGGTCGCCCCCGGCGACCACCGCCTCTGGGCGGACGCCCCGCGCCTCACCCAGGTGTTCTGGAACCTGCTGAGCAACGCCCTCAAGTTCACGCCCGCGGACGGCGAGGTCCGCGTGCGCACCGCCCGGGAGGAGGGCTGGCTCACCGTCGAGGTCTCGGACACCGGGATCGGCATCGACCCGGAGCGGCTGCCGCAGATCTTCGACGCCTTCGAGCAGGGCGAGCGCAGCATCACCCGCCGGTTCGGCGGCCTCGGGCTGGGGCTCGCCATCAGCCAGAGGATCGTCGAGCTGCACGGCGGCACGCTCGCCGCCGCGAGCGAGGGACAGGGAAAGGGCTCGGCCTTCACGGTACGGCTGCCGATCGGCGACCTCCAGGACCAGACCATCGTGCTGCTCAAGCCGCCGGTCCAGGCGGCCTCCGGACCGGCCGCGGACCGGCCGCTCCGCATCCTCCTGGTCGAGGACCATCCCGATACCGCCGAGGCCATGGCGACCCTGCTGCGCGACACCGGCCGGCAGGTGACGGTCGCCCACTCGGTGACGGCGGCTCTGGAAGCGGCTGAGGCGGTCTGCGGCAACGGACATTCCGGGATCGACCTGGTGATCAGCGACCTGGGGCTGCCCGACGGCACCGGGCTGGAGCTGATGAGCGAGCTGGCCAGCCGCTATGGCCTCAAGGGGATCGCCCTTTCCGGCTACGGCATGGACGAGGACATCCAGAAGAGCCAGGAGGCCGGCTTCTCCCGCCACCTGACCAAGCCCGTGACCCTGCAGACCCTGGAGTCGGCGATCGTCCAGGTCGCCGGCGGCGGAGCGTAGACGCGGTGGCCGTCGCCGTCCTCCCTGCGGCCGGCGCCTCGCGGCGGATGGGTCGTCCCAAGCTCCTCCTCCCCTACGGCGACACCACGCTCGTGGGAGCGGTCGTCGACAGCCTGCGCCGCGCCGGCGCCTCGCCCATCGTGCTGGTGACCGCCCCGGGCGACGAGGCGCTCCAGGCCTGGGCCCGCGAGGCCGGCCTGCTCGTCGCGGTCAACCCGGACCCGGAGCGCGGCATGCTCTCGACCATCCGCGAGGGGCTCGCGGCCCTGGGTGGCACGGCGGAGCTGGCGCGCCGCGGCGACGTCGTGCTGGTCACCCCCGCCGACCTGCCGGGACTCAAACCGGAGCCGGTCCGCGAGCTGCTGCGCCGGATGGAAGAGACCGGCGCGCCGCTCGCGGTGCCGGTCCACCAGGGAAAGAGGGGCCACCCGCTCGCCATCGCCCCGGCGCTCCTGCACGAGATCGACACGCTCGACCTCTCCGTGGGCCTGCGCCAGCTCCTCGACCGCCACGCGGCGGAGGTGCTGGAGGTGGAGACGGACGACTCGGGCGTGATGGAGGACGTGGATACGCCGGAGGACTACGAAAGGGTGCGTCCTTAAGCCGCTTCCTCGGGCTTCATGACGGCGCCCAGGAAAAGAAACGCGCCGCTGGGGTCGTCCCGGATCACGAGGAGGAACGGCCGGTCCACGACCATCGACCGCGCGGGCATGAAGCTCCTGCTCATGTCGACGGCGGTCGCCGCCGCCGCTTCGGTGCCCTCCTCCGTCACTTCCACCCGCGCCTTGTGCTTGACCGCCGAGATGAAACGCTGTCCCGGTCCCATGGCCGACAGATCGGCCCCGAGATGGAACGCTTTTCTCATGCCCAGACCGGCAAGAGGTTCTTGGAGCTCTCCGTCGTAGACCATGGAGAACCTGGGCAGGCCCAGGTCCAACCGGGTCCCCTCAAATCCAGAGATCGAGGCCTGCAACTCGTCGGCGGTGAAGTCCTCCAGGAGATCGATCAGAGGCAGCTCCGCCGCGGGAAGATAGACGTACATGGCGAGATCGCCGCCGACATACGGAAGGCGGACCGCCTGGAACCTGTCTTCTTCCAGGTTTTCGTAATGGCTCGATCGGAACATCATCGGCACGTCGAGGGTCTGACCGTCCGCGGCATGGAACGCCTGCCTGCCCGTCGCGGCCTCGTCGAAGGGGGCCCACCAGGAACCCTTGAAATAGATCGCGTTGGTGAGCACGCAGTCCACGGGAGGCGCTAAATCGCGGTCGCTGACAATGCTGTCGATTTTGCCTCGAGTCTTTTGGCTCACCCATTCATTGACGAGATCGGCCGCCGAAGAGCTGTTCAGATC
>JBKKAU010000154.1:0-23850 GCA_046714475.1 Thermoanaerobaculia bacterium | reverse complement strand
GACCAGCCCGGAGGCGACCGCCTCGGGCGTGGTGTCACGGGCCACCGGCTCCTTACATCCCGACTGGCGCCAGAGCAGGATCCGCCCCTCGCCCCGCTCGCGCCGGCGCCCCGGATCGAGCACCACGGCGACGGTCCCCACCTCTCCGGAGGAGAGCGCGCGGTCCAACAGCCGGTCCGCCGCGGCGAGCTCCGAGCGCACCAGGTCGGCGAAGGCTACGTCCCCGCCGCGCCAGCCGTCGGCCGCGATGTCGAGCCCGGGGAGGTAGAGAGCCGCGGCGCGCGGCCCCTCCTCCAGGCGGCGGGCGAAGACCTCGCGGTAGAAATGGTCGGGACGCAGCGCCCGGGAGAGGACCGACTCCGCGGCGGCGGGAGGCAGGGCCGCCTCGACCACCGGCCGGCTCTCGCCGCCGACTTTGCGGGACGTGCGGGCCGCCGCCTGGACCCAAGACCGCTCGGCCTCGGGCGCCACGGCGCCTCGCGCCCCTTCGGCGAGGAGCTGGTAGGCGCCGTGAGCGACCACCAGGCCGGGCAGCGTCTCGGCGGGGAACGTCGCCCACCAGTTGACCGCCAGCACCGGCTCGCCGCCGCGCGAGGCCAGCTCCCAGAGGGTGAAGGCGCGGCGCCGGTTGGCGAGCACCGGCCGGTATTCGGCGAGACCCAGAGGCACCTCGACCCGGCTCCACCAGGCGCGCAACGGACCGCTCCTCGCGAGCGGCGTCCGTACCCCGAGCGGCAGGAAGCTGTCGAGCGCCACAACGCCATGGTCCGGGCTCGGCAGGCCGGTCGCGACCTCGGTCCAGAACGAGGCCGGCGGCTCGACCGCGCGGCGATAGCGCAGGACCCGGCCGCCCTGGCGGACGAGCCCCCCCAGGGCCGGGAGGTCGCCGCGCCGGAGGAGATAATCGAGCTCCTCGGGCAGCACGCCGTCGATGCCGACCAGCACCACCCGCTCGCCTGGGCCGGTTGGCAGGCTCGGCGCGGCCGGCGCCTCGCCGCGCCGGGCCACGAGTACGGGCGGCAGGGTCAGGAGGAAGGCGGCCGCGAGGATCGCCAGACTGATCCAGCGGCGCGAGAAGAGCCGGCGGGGAGGCGCCGCCTCCGTGAAGCGGATCGTCAGCGTCAGCAGGCCGTGGTAGACCAGCTTGACCAGGGCGTAGATCGCCACCGGCGCGGCGAGCGCGAAGAGCAGGAGGTGCGGCATGCCGCTCTCGGCGAGGAGGCCGCGGGCGCTGACCAGGGCGAGCGACAGCCCCGCCGCGCCGGCCGCCATGGCGGCGGCGAGCGACAGGGCCTCGACCCGGCGCACGTGATAGAGGCGGATGGTCAGCAGGACCAGACCGCAGAGGATGAGGAAGGTAACGGCGGCGGCGGCGGCGATCGGCGGAAACAGGTGGAGGAACAGGGCCGCCATGTCCTGGAGCGCCTGGAGCGGCGGCGCGTTCAGGTTGCCGTTGGCGACCGCCAGCGCAAGCGCCAGGGTGAACGCCAGGGCGAGCCCGGAGAGCAGCCCCACCTTGGCGGTGAGCCGCAGCAGGGTCGGCAGCGGCCGGCGCGGGCGTAGCGCATCCTGAAGAAGGAAGCGCTCGAAGCCGTGGTCGAGGTAGCCGAGCCGCCGCAGCTCCGAGCGGACGCTGTCGAGATCGCCGTGGGTCGCCATCGGCGGCTAGTGTACCGCCCGCCGCGTCAGCGCAGCGTGAAGTGGATGGTGAGCAAGTAATAGACCTTGACCGGGCGACCGTGGAGCGTCGCCGGCTTGAACCGCCACTGCCGCACCGCGTCGACCGCCGACTGGTCGAGCCCCATGGGCAGGCTCTTGTAGATCTCCACATCGGTCACCCGTCCCTGCTCGTCGATCACCGCCTGAACCATCACCGTCCCTTGCAGGCGGGCCTTGCGCGCCGGCTCGGTGTACCGGGGATCGATCCGGTGGATGAGCTGGGGCTTCAACACAGCGCCGCCGACGGGAAGGGGAGCGTCGCTCATCACCGGCTCGGGGCCGGGCAGGGCGGGCCCGAGGGCCGGCCCGTCCACCGGTCCGCCGCAGAAGGGACCGACGCAGGCGCCCGTGGAGTCGGCGGGACCGGTACCTTCACCCGAGCTGCCATCCCCTTCAGCCGGCAGGTCCGCCGCGGTGACCAGGTCGGCCGTTATCGTCGGCGGGGTCTGGGGCACCTGTTCTTGCACGTCGGTCGGCTGGACCGGCTGCTGGGGCGGGCGGACAGCCGGCTTCTGCTCGGGCGTGGTCTGGCGTTGCCGCTGAGGTGCCGCGGGAGCCGGCTCGCCCCCCGACGGAGGCGCCTTGAATTCGACGAAGATGAGGTTGAGCTCCGGCTCCTCCACCTCCGAGATGGTCCAGTACTGCGCGAAGGCCACGGAGGCGGCCAGGACCAGGTGCAGCAGGATGGCGACGGGCAGCGACAGCCAACGGCTCCGGCCCCGCCTCTTCGGTGCCAGATCGATCAACGAGCTCTCGAACATCTCACACCTCCCCGCGCCACGCGCGTGGTTTCTTCGCCTAACTGGCTCCAGGCGAAGGAGTTGTTCGGGAGCGCCCCCTTCTATATGGATTAGATGGGGGGAGGGGGATTTCAGTTCCCGGTTTGCCGGGGGCTAGCGTTTGCGGTGCCGGACGAACAGGGCGAGCGCGCGGAGGGGATCGGCCTTCCGGCCGAGGGGGGCGAGCGAGTCGATGGCGAAGCCGAGCAGCTCCGCCTCCAGCGCCTGGGCACCCGTCACCCCCAGGAGCTTGACGAAGGTGACCTTGCCGACGTCCTTGCCGGTGTCCTTGCCCGTCTCCTCGGGCGTCGCGAGCACGTCGAGCAGGTCGTCCGAGATCTGGAAGGCGAGCCCCAGGTTCTTGGCGTAGCGGCTGACGACCTCGAGGTCGCGCCGGCGGGCGTCGGCCGCCATGGCGCCGAGCTCGCCGGCGGCCATGAACAGCGCCCCGGTCTTGTGGCTGTGGATGTACTCCAGGAGCTCGAGGTTCATCTCCTCCGGCCGGGAGAGCAGGTCGAGCGCCTGGCCACCGATCAGTCCCTCGCTGCCGATCGCCGCCGCCAGGTGGTGGATCATGTCCTCGGCGGTGTAGCGCTTGAGCGCCAGGCGGTGGGCGGCCTCGGCGGTGAGAGCGTAGGCGCGGTTGAGGAGCCCCAGCGCGGCGAGCAGCGCCACGTTCTCGCCGAAAGCGCGGTGGGCGGTGGGCCGGCCGCGGCGCAGGGCCGCGTCGTCCATGGACGGCAGGTCGTCGAGCACCAGCGAGCAGGCGTGGACCATCTCGACGGCGCAGGCGAGGTCGAGCACCGCAGCCACCGTGGCCGGGCGCGCGCCGCACAGCTCGGCGACGGCGAGGGTGAGCACCGGCCGGACCCGCTTGCCGGGACCGGTCAGCGCGTAGCCCATGGCCTGGTGGACCTCCGCCGGGCGCTCATCCGCGGCGGGCAGCAGCTCGGGCAGGCGGCGGTCCACCCGGCCGGCCAGCTCGGCGAGGTGCCCCGCCAGACCTCGCGCCGCCTCGGACGAGATGCCGGCGGAGAGGGTTTCCGTCTCGGGTGCCATGACCTACGCCCGCCGGCGGCCGGCGGGCCGGATCAGGCGAAGGAGCGGACGGCCTCGTCTTCGGTGTCGTAGACGTCGAAGACGGTGATCAGCTGCGTGATGGTGAGGACGTCGGTGATCTTCGCGGGCAGGCTGGTCAGCTTGACCCCCACGCCGCGGTTGGTCGCGGTCGTAAAGGCGCTCACCAACTCGCCGACGCCCGACGAGTCGATCGTCGAGACCTCCTTCAAGTTGATCAACACCTTGGTCGCCCCGCCGTTGATCGCGTCCTGCACGGCGTTTCTCAGATCGAGGTCGCCGCCGCCCAGGGTGATCTTGCCCTTGAGGTCCAGGATCGTCACACCATCTCGTTGCCGTACGTTGACTCGCATGAGGTCTCTCCCTCCTAATCCGTTTCCGGAGCTCCGGCCTGCGGCTCGGGGATGCGCTTGCGCATCGTCACCACCGTCCCGCCTCCCGGCCGGGGTCCGTACTGGATATCGTCCATGAAGTTTTTCATATAGAAGATGCCCCGGCCGTTGGGCTTGAGCAGGTTCTCGGGCGCCAGCGGGTCCTGGATCTGGCCGGGGTCGAACCCCGGCCCTTCGTCCTGCACCTGGATGACCAGGTCGCCGCCTTCGAGGTGGAAATCGACTTGCACCTGCTTTTCGGGGCTCTGCGCGTTGCCGTGCTTGATGGCGTTGGCGACCGCCTCGCGCACCGCGATGTCGATCCAGTGCTGAGCGTCCTCTTCCAGCCCCAGGCTCTGCAGCGAGTCCCTGAGGACCATCTGCACCAGCTCGATGTTCTCGAACCGGCTGCCGATGGTGAGATGGAAGCGCTGCTCGTCTGGCATCGCGGTCGGAGTCTATCAGCAGATCGCCCCGCGCGGCAGTCAGAAGGGGAGCAGGCCCAGCCAGGCGCCCAACCAGGCCGATGTCCCGGCGCCCCCCTGGCCCTGGGTTTCCATCAGCTTCATGGCGGTGGGCACCATGATCAGGAGCTGGACGGCGTCGAACAGCCAGTGGGCGATCATCGCCGCCCAGATGCTCTGCCGCCAGCGCACCAGCAGGCCGTAGGTCAGCGACAGCAGGGCGATGCCGACCAGCATGAACGGCTGCCCGTAGGAGAGGTGGGCGACGGCGAAGATCACGGTGGACAGCAGGATGCCGATGCGCGGCTGGAGGAAGCCGCGGAAGAACAGCTCCTCGACCACGCCGGCCGACAGGCTCACCAGCAGCCGCAGCCAGAAGGGCTGGGCGGCGATCCAGGGGATCAGGGCCGGCGGCTGCTTGGGCAGGGCGTCCTCGCCGCCCATCGCCATGATCAGGAAGGCGAAGGAGATGACCGCCCCGAGCACCACGAGCCAGGCGATCAGGCCGGTGACGAGGCCGATGCCGATCTCGCGCGGCACGCTGGGCGCGGCCAGCCCGAACTGCTCGGCGAACCGCCGGCCGAGACCCCCCTCCCCCGCAAACCCGAGCAGGAACCAGGCGGCCAGGGCGATCAGCATCAGGCAGTGGAGCAGGAAGAGCTGCGGCGAGCTCATGCGCGACATGTCGGGCTCGCCGGCCTCGGCCCCAAAGCTCGCCAGCGGCCCGCCGACCGCGACCCCGAAGAGCAGGGTCAGGACCAGGATCGCCAGGATGCGCCGTCCCAGCGCCCCCGGCCGGTCACGAAAGCCCGGGGGCAGAAGCCCCTTGCGGGCGCAGAGCCAGTCCACCAGCAGGGCGAGCAGCAGCCCCAGAAGGAGGCCGAGACCCAATCTCCACAGTTCCATCGGCATGCGGGAGCCCTCAGATCTTGTACTTCATGCGGTAGCTCCGCATGACCACGACGGCGGTGTTGAGACGCTGGATGCGGCGGTTGCGCTGTTGGATCGCCTGGATGTCGTCCAGAGGCGGCTGCTCCCCCCGCACATCGCGCAGATGGCGCTCGATCTCGAAGGCGAGCTGCTCCAGGTCGGCGCGCGTCAGGGAGCGGAAGCTGCGCTCCGTCACCGCCGCGAAGCCCTCGGCGATGTCCCTTGCCATCGACCACGCGCTACCCCCCGGGAAGGTCATCGGCCCGGATGATATCCGACCCCCCGTCCTTATATATAGAGGACGGGGAGCTGATAGGACCAGGTCCCCCAATCCTGTTATGATCCCCGCGCTCTTACCCGGTAAGAGATGTATCCGCACGTCTGCAGCCCCGCGCGGAAGGAGGAGCCTTGAGCCGTTTCCCTGGAGTGGACTTTCTGGAGCTGGACTCGCTCCTCTCTGAAGAGGAGCGTTTGGTGCGCGACACGGTTCGCGCTTTCGTCGACGACAAGGTCAAGCCGATCATTGAGGAGTACCACCGCAACGGCCGGACGCCTCTGGAGCTGGTGCCTCAGATAGGCGCCCTGAACCTGTTCGGGGCGAGCATCCCCGACTACGGCCTGCCTGGGCTGGGCGGCGTCGCCTACGGTCTGATCATGCAGGAGCTGGAGCGCGGGGACTCGGGGCTGCGCAGCTTCGTCTCGGTGCAGAGCTCCCTGGTCATGTACCCGATCTATGCTTTCGGCTCGCAGGCGCAGAAGGACCGCTGGATCCCGGCCCTCGCCTCGGGCGAGGCGATCGGCTGCTTCGGCCTGACCGAGCCCGACTTCGGCTCCAACCCGGGAGGCATGCGCACCCACGCGCGCCGCCAGGGGGACGAGTGGGTGCTCAACGGCTCCAAGCAGTGGATCACCAACGGCACGCTCGCCGACGTCGCCGTGGTCTGGGCCAAGACCGACGACGGCGTGCGCGGCTTCCTGGTCGAGAAGGGGACCCTGGGCTTCACCGCCTCGGACCAGCACGGCAAGTTCTCGCTGCGCGCCTCGACCACCTCGGAGCTCGGGTTCCATGACTGCCGCATCCCGGCCGACAACATGCTGCCCGGCACCACCGGCTTGAAGAACGCGCTGATGTGCCTCAACCAGGCACGCTACGGCATCGCCTGGGGCGGCATCGGCTCAGCCATGGAGACCTACTACACCGCGCTCCAGTACGCCAAGGAGCGCATCCAGTTCAACGGCCAGCCGATCGCCAGCCATCAGCTCGTGCAGGAGAAGCTGGTCTGGATGATCAACGAGATCACCAAGGGGCAGCTCCTCTGCCTGCAGCTCGGGCGGATGAAGGACTCGGGCCGGTTGAAGCACCAGCACATCTCCATGGGCAAGCGGAACAACGTATGGGTGGCGCGCGAGTGCGCCAGGCTCGCCCGCGAGGTGCTGGGCGCCAACGGCATCGTCGACGACTACCCGGTCATCCGCCACATGCTCAACATCGAGTCGGTCTACACCTATGAGGGGACGCACGACATCCACACGCTGATCCTCGGCGAGTCGATCACCGGCATCCCCTCTTTCAACGCGCCGGAGCGCGCCGAGGCGAAGCGCCCGGCCGAGGCCGCCCCCGTCGCCGTCCCCGCCGGAGGGGTGCGCTGATGGTCATGGACAATCTGCTGGAGCAGGACTTCATCCGCGTCACCGAGCAGGCGGCGATCGCCGCCGCCAAGACCATGGGCTTCGGCGACCGCCGGCACTCCGACCACGTCGCGGTCGAGGCCATGCGCAAGGAGATGGACACCCTCGCCATGGACGGCCGGGTGGTCATCGGAGAGGGCGAGCGCGACGAGGCGCCGATGCTCTTCGTCGGCGAAGAGCTCGGTGCCCTGCGCGGCCAGGACGGCGCCGTCGGGGTCGACATCGCGGTCGACCCGCTGGAGGGCACCAACCTCTGCGCCACCGGCTCGCCGGACTCGATCGCGGTGCTCGCCGCGGCCGAGCGCGGCGGCCTGCTCCACGCCCCGGACGTCTACATGGACAAGATCGTCGTGGGACCTACGGCGCGCGGCACGGTCCACCTCGACGCGCCGGTGGCCGAGAACCTGCGCAACATTGCCGCCGCCTTCAACCGCAAGGTGAGCGACCTGACGGTCGTGGTCCTCGACCGGCCGCGCCACGAGCAGCTCATCAGCGACATCCGCGAGGCCGGTGCGCGCATCCGGCTGATCACCGACGGCGACCTGTCGGCCGGCATCTCGGCCGCGGTGCGCGGCACCGGCATCCACGCCGTCATGGGGACCGGCGGCGCGCCGGAGGGGGTCATCACCGCGGCGGCCATGCGCTGCCTCGGCGGCGAGATCCAGGCGCGGTTGAAAGCCCTCGACGACAAGCAGCAGCAGCGGGTGCAGCAGCTCGGGTTCACCGACCTGTCCAAAATCTACAAGACCGAGGAGCTGGCGCCGGGCAACGAGATCCTCTTCAGCTGCACCGGCGTCACCGACGGCGAGCTGCTGCGCGGCGTCCGCTTCTTCGGCGGCGGCTCCCGCACCACGACCCTGTTCATGTCGCTGTCGCGCAAGATCATCCGGTTCGTCGACACCATCCACCGGGAAGAAGTGACGACCCCGGTCCGCTTCCTCTAGTCCGTCATCATGATCAAGCCGGACCGCTGGATCCGCGAATGGGGGCAGAACGGAGGCGTCACCCCCTTCGAGGAGTCCCAGGTCAACTCCGCCAGCTACGACGTGCGGGTGAGCGAGCACTGGATCTGTCCCACGCGCGAGCCCGAGGAGTTCCGCGCTCCCCACATCAAGCTCTTCCCGGGCGAAGTGGTGCTCGCCTCGACCATGGAGTACGTGCGCATCCCGCGGGACGTCGCCTGCGACTTGAAGCTCAAGTCGACCCTCGGCCGGCTGTGGATCAACCACTCGCTCGCCGGCTGGTGCGACCCCGGCTTCGAGGGGGAGATCACCCTGGAGCTGCAGAACCTCGGCCCCCAGCCCTTCGTCCTGGAGGCAGGCAGGCGAATTGCACAGTTGATCTTCATCACTATGGAGTCCGAACCCGAGGTCGCCTATGGCGAGCCGGGCTCCAGCAGCCACTACCAAGGGCAGAGGGGGACCACCCGAGCCCGCCGATGAGGTCGCTGTCATGTACGCCGTGCCTACACCCGAGCCGCGTTCCAGGTATTCGTATAGAACTATAATCGGCGCGGTCATCATGGGCATTGTCGGAAACCTGCGTACGATGCAGCTCGAGGAGCTGCTGCAATGGCTCTCTCAGAGCAAGAAGAGCGGCACGCTCGAGATCCGTGGCGAGAAGGTCGAGAAGAAGGTCTTCTTCAAGGACGGCCGCATCCTCGCCTCGGCCTCGAACCGGCCGGAGGAGTACCTCGGCCACTTCCTGGTCAGCCACGGCCTGATCAACGAGGCGGCGCTCGCCAAGGCGATCGAGCTCCAGGAGATGAGCGGCATGCTCCTGGGCAAGATCCTGGTGACCAAGGAGATCCTGGACGAGAAGAGCCTGCACCGGATGCTGCGCCTCAAGACCGAGGAGAGCATATACGACATCTTCTCCTGGACCGAAGGGGAGTTCCGCTTCCTCGACGACACCCTGCCCGAGAGCGCCATGGTGCCGATGAGCCTGGACGTCACCGGTATCGTGATGGAAGGGGTACAGCGGGTCGACGAGTGGCGCCGCATCCGGGCGGCGATCCCGAACGGCGACGCCATCCCGGTCGCCACAGGTACTTTTGACACGCGCAAGCTCGACGCGGGCGAGAAGCAGATCCTGGAGCTGGTCGACGACCAGCGCACGGTCGAGGAGATCCGGCTCCAGACCCATTCCAGCGACTTCCACGTCTGCCGCGTTCTCTTCCATCAGCTTCAGGCGGGCAAGGTCAAGATCGTCAAGCCGCGCTGGCGGCAGACCACGACGGCGTCCCACCCGGTGGTGACCGGGGTGGTCAACGCCGAGGCGTTGCTCGAAGCGGCCGGCAGGTACATGGACGCCCGCGATTGGGAGCACGGCCTGCGCCACCTGCGCGCCGCCCGGAGCCTGGAGCCAGACAATCAAGACGTCCAGGACGCCCTCGTCGCGGGGGAGAAGAAGATCCGGGAAGAGATCGAGCGCGCCGGCGTCACGCTCCACGCCGTCCCCCAGATGAAGGCGACCATGGAGCAGCTCACCTCCTCGAAGCTCTCGCCCCACGAGGGCTTCATGCTGACCCGGATCAACGGCAGCTACGACATCCAGTCGATCCTGAAGATCACGCCGATGGCGCAGCTCGACGCCCTGCTGGCCTTCTGGAAGCTCCTCAACGAAGGCTTCATCAAGCTCGACGCCCCGCGGGCGAAGCGGGCGTAGGCAGCCGCTCAAGCGGCGAAGCGGACGACCTCCAACTCGGCTCGCCCGTCCGCGTCATTGAGGATCTCCTCGACCCGCTGCATCACGGGGTCTTCAAGCGCGAACTCGCTGCACCCGGAGCACTGGAGCACGGGCAGCTCCTTGACGATGACGATCGTTGTATCGCTCAGCTTGAAGGGCAGATCGGTGGTCACTGGAACCATCTCCGATCCGCAGACGTGACACTTCATCGGGATCACCTCCTCACCTTCATGTCGCCTTCCCACTCTCCGGGACGAGGCCGGTACGCGGTTACGATATGCCTACTACTGGGCCTCGGCTCTCCAGGGCCAAGGCTTGGAGACGTGCCGGTTCTCCCGGACCGCGAAGCGGAGGGGCCAAGCCGCGGCCTCGCCGGCGTAGTCGACGCCGATGCGGGGTCCCGCGATCACCTCTCCCTCCCCCACCGGCTCCCCCTTCGTAATGGAGAGAGGCTCCCGGTCCAGCTTCACCCCGTCGAGGCCGCGGTCGACGGCGAGCGCCTGGCAGAGCTTGCCCGGCCCCCCAGCCAGTTCCCCCGGGCGGAGCGAACGCTGCCATCGCCGGTTCTCCCGCATGCGCTCCTCCCCCTCGACCGGCTCGCCGGCCCGGAGCAGCACGGCGCTGCCGACGTCCGGCTCCCCGGTGACGGCGTTCAGACACCAGTGCATGCCGTAGATGAAGTAGACGTAGGCGTATCCCCCGGGCAGGTAGAGACTCTCGTTCCGCGCCGTGCGCCGTCCCGCCCAGGCATGGCTCGCCCGGTCGGGTTCCCCCAGGTAGGCCTCGACCTCGACGAGGCGCAGGACCAGCCTCTCGCCATCGATCTCGCGGACCAGATAGCGCCCGAGCAGGTCGCGGGCCACGGCCTCGGCCGGACGGCGGTAAAAGGTGAGAGGAAGAGGACGGAAGCGGCTCACGCGGGAGGAAGAAGATATCATCCCGATTACCGATTTATGGCACGTGCCTTGCTCTCTGGGACGGCGACTGTCCGAGCCCGAATCTGAATAACCGGAGGATCTCCATGCCGGCCCGCGACCCGCAGATGCCGCCCCTGTTCGCCGAGTTGCCCGACGCCTTCGCCGCGCGCTTCGACCCGGCCGCCCCCTGGGCGCTCCTCGGCGAGGCCCTCGACGAGGTGCTCGACGGTCTGCCGTCCGACGACGTCCAGATCCGCGTCCTGCCCGAGGTCAGCCTGGTGGGCGACCGCATCGTGATCTGCCCTGGTGTTCGCATCCACCCTGGGGTGGTGATCGAAGGGCCGGTCTTCATCGGCCGCGACGTCGAGATCCGGCCGGGGGCCTACATCCGGGGCGGCGTCTGGATCGGCGACCGGTCGGTCGTGGGGGCGAATACCGAGATCAAGCGGGCGATCCTCCTGCCCCACGCCAAGGCGCCGCACCTCAACTACGTCGGCGACTCGATCCTGGGCTCGGACGTGAACCTGGGGGCCGGCACGATCCTCTCGAACTTCCGTCACGACGGCAAAGAGGTGCGGATCGCGGCGAACGGCCACCCCATCGGCAGCGGCCGCCGCAAGCTCGGCGCGGTGCTGGGGGACGGCGTCCTGACCGGCTGCAACTGCGTCCTCCACCCCGGCGTGGTCGTGGGCCGTGGCACCCAGATCTACCCCGGCGTGCAGCTCCGCTCCGGGATCTACCCCGATCAGAGCATCGTCAAGCTCCGGCAGGAGATCGACGTCGTGCCGCAGAGCGCCCGGTAGCGGGCTACCAGCCCAGCCGATCGCACAGCTCTTCGACCTTCCGACTCAGGACGAGGCCGGCCTCGGGAGAGGCGAGCTCTTCCAGACGCAGCGAAGCGAGGACAGCGATCCGGAGAGCCCTCTCCACGACGCCGTACTCTCCCTCTCTCCCATCATCGAACCGCTCCAGGTTCTCGGCGGCCCGCGTGATCAGGATCTGAAGCACCTGGAACGCACCGTCCGAAAGCGGCGGGTCTCCTCGATAGAGGTCGAGGCGCCCGCCCGGCCGGTATCCCCCTGGAGCCACTCCCAGGAAACGCAGGAACCAGTCCGCCCGGAAACGGCCGATGGCCGCGACCATCCCGGCGTCGTCGGCGATCAGCTCGTCGAGGAGGTTGTTGCGCATGGAGCCGAAAAGCCGCCGCGTGAAGTAGTGCGCGCATTCGTGGTCCCGGCGGATGACGAGGGAGACCTCGCGCCATCGGGCCTCGTCCAGCCCCAGGTCGGCCGCCGGCACAGCGCTGTACGGTCCGTCGCTCAGCAGGATGAAGCGGTCCTGGTAGAGCTCCTTCCTGGGGGTGATCCGCGCGAATTCCTCGCTCCAGGAGGAGGTCTCCCTCTCTCCGGGATTGAGAGCCTCCCAGCGCTTCCGTAGCTCCCGGATCCGTTCCCAGTTGTTGTAGCCGGAGACCATCAGCGCCCCCTGGGGGTCCGGCACGGGCCAGGGCTCGTTGCGCCGGGTGAGGGCCTGGAGGAGAGCGGCGAACTCCCCGCGGGCGCGGGCGATCAGCAGCGGGATGCGCCCGGCGGGGCTCCGGTAGACGACCAGCTCGATCCGCTCGGGATGCTCCAGCTCCAGGCCGGTCGCCTCGGAGAGATCTTCGGGCGCCACCCCCTTGCGCGTAGCGGCCCGGTACGCCTCGGTCTCGCTGATCCCCGCCCGGATGGGAAAACGGAGTTGCGGCAGCTTCTCGCGCAAGACCGCGAAAGCCCCTCGCTCCCGCGCCTCCTCCGCCCAGCTCTCCCAAACCGCCACGAACGGCTCGTCGGGCAGCGGCAGCTCCATCCCGGGCTCCAGAGCGCTCAGGTCGAACGCGTTGTCGTTGTAGGCGAGCAACTCCTCGATTTCACCGGCGGAGGCCCCCAGGGCGGCAAGGCTCTTGGCTTGAATGTCCCGCGTCATGGTGTTAGCTTAGCCTCGGTCCTGTGAATTAGAAAAAGCCGTTATGGCAGGACAACGACAACCAGCAGCTCTCTCCTCCTCCGGATTGGAGGCCTTTCCGTGATCTTCCGCAAGGTCGCTCTCGAAAGGCTGTCCTCCCCCGAGCAGCTCGACCAGCTCCTGCAGGTCACGAATCCCAAAGGCTGGCTGGCGTTGGGCGCCCTGGGAGCGCTTCTCTTGACGGCGCTCACCTGGGGGGCGCTCGGCTCGATCCCGACCATGGCCGCCGGAGAAGGCATCCTGTTGCGGCGGGGCGGCGTCTCCCAGATCTTTTCGGCGGAGAGCGGGCAGGTGGAGGAGCTTCTGGTCTCGGTCGGCGACGCGATCCAGAAAGGCCAGGTGGTCGCCCGCATCCGCCAGGAAGAGCGGCTGCGCCAGATCCGGGACACCCGCGACAAGCTTGCCGACGCGCGGCAGGAGTACCGAGGCCTGCTGGGCTACGCCGGGCGGCAGAAAGGGCTCACGGTCCGCAACCTCGCCCAGCAGCGGGCCAACCTCGAGCAGAACGTCCGCGTCTATGAAAAAGAGGTGGAGCTCGCGCGGCAGCAGGTCGAGGTGGAGAGGAAGCTCCTCCAGGAGGGGCTGATCGTCAAGCAGACGGTCCTCGACACCGAAAAGCGCCTCAACGACACCCAGGACCAACTCGCGAGCGCCCGACTGGAGCTCAACGGCCTGGAGCTACGGCGTCTGGAGTCCGAGCAGCAGGTCGACCAGCAGCTCGAAGTCCGGCGGACCGCCATCCGCGACCTGGAGATCGAGCTCCGCGAGCTCCAGGCCCAGTTGGAGGAGACCGGCCGCATCGTCGCTCCGCGCACCGGCCGGGTGCTCGAGCTCATGGTCGACCGCGGCGACGTCGTCAGCCCGGGCACGCCCCTCCTCAACCTGGAGGTGGCCTCCGAGGAGATGGTAGCCGTGCTCTTCGTCCCCGCCTCGGCCGGCAAGCGGGTGCAGCCGGGGATGCAGGCCCGTATCACGCCATCGACCGTCAAACGGGAGGAGTACGGCTTCATCCAGGGAAAGGTGGTCTGGACCGCGGAGTTCCCCTCCACCCAGCGCGGCATGGTCCGTCTCCTGGGCAATGAGGCCCTGGTCCAGAAGCTCATGGCCGAAGGCCCGCCGATCCAGGTCAACGTCGCCTTGGACCGGAACCCCAAGACGCCGACAGGCTACCGGTGGTCGTCTTCGACCGGCCCGGACGTACAGATCAGCAGCGGCACGCTCGCGATCGGAAGCGTTGTTGTCCGGGAGGAGAAACCGCTCAGCCTGCTCCTTCCCAAGGTCCGGGAGAAGCTGGGGGTCTGATGCTCCGGCTGCCCTGGAAGCGCGAGAACGATCCCCCCGCGGAAGCACCGCGCCCCAAGGCGGTCCGTACGCCGACGGTCCTTCAGATGGAGGCGGTCGAATGCGGCGCGGCGGCGCTCGCCATCGTCCTCGCCCACTTCGGCCGTTGGGTGCCGTTGGAGGAGCTGCGGATCGCCTGCGGTGTCTCGCGGGACGGCAGCAAGGCGAGCAACATGGTCAAGGCCGCCCGCGCGTATGGCCTGGAGGCCAAGGGGTACAAGCGCGAGCCGCAGACCCTGCGCGGCGTCCAGCCGCCGATGATCCTGCACTGGAACTTCAACCACTTCGTGGTGCTCGAAGGTTTCCACAAGGGGCGTGTCCACCTGAACGACCCCGCGGCAGGGCCGCGCGTCGTCACCGAAGAGGAGCTGGACCAAGCCTTCACCGGCGTCGTCCTCACTTTCAAGCCAAGCCTCGAATTCCAACGGAAAGGCGAGCCGCCGCGGCTCTGGTCGGCGCTCCGGCAGCGTCTGGTTGGAACCCGGGCGGCGCTCGCCTTCGTGATCCTGGCCGGCCTCGCCCTGGTCGTCCCCGGGCTCGTCGTGCCTGTCTTCTCCAAGGTGTTCGTCGACGGCGTCCTGCTCGAAGGCCGGCGGGACTGGCTCCCTCCCCTGCTGCTCGGCATGGGGGCGACGGCGCTGATGATGGGGCTCCTCACTTGGCTGCAACAGACCTACCTCTTGCGTCTGGAGACCCGGATGGCGGTGGCGGGGTCGAGCCGCTTCCTCTGGCACGTCCTGCGGCTGCCGACCGAGTTCTTCAGCCAACGCTTCGCCGGCGACATCAGCTCCCGGGTGGGGATCAACGACCGGGTCGCGCAGCTCCTCTCCCGGGACCTCGCGACCAACGTGCTAGGGGCGGCGATGATCATCTTCTTCGCCGTCGTCCTCTTCCAGTACGACCCGGTGCTGACCCTGGTGGGCATCGCGATCGTCTCGCTGAACGTCGCCGCCCTGCGCTACGTCTCGCGCAAGCGGACCGACGGCAACCGGCGCCTCCTCCAGGACCAGGGCAAGCTCATGGGCACCGCGATCGGCGGGCTCCAGACGATCGAGACGCTCAAGGCGACCGGCGGCGAGTCGGACCTCTTCACCCGCTGGTCAGGCTATCAGGCGAAGGTGGTCAACGGCCGGCAGGAGCTGGAGCGCTATACCCAGATGCTCGACGCGGTGCCGCCGCTGCTCGCCGCGGTCAACACCGCTCTGATCCTCGGCCTCGGTGGTCTGCGGGTGATGAACGGCACCTTGAGCCTGGGCGGTCTCGTCGCCTTCCAGATCCTCATGGCCAGCTTCATCGCTCCCGTGACCCGGCTGGTCAACCTGGGCGGACGCCTCCAGATGGTCGAAGGCGACATGAACCGTCTCGACGACGTCCTTCGCTATCGCATCGACGAGAGCGTCGGCCAAGGTCCGGACGAGCCCATGCCCAGGGACGAACCGGTCAAGCTCTCGGGTCACCTGGAGCTGCGCGGTGTCTCGTTCGGCTACAGCCGGCTCGATCCGCCGCTCATCGACGGCTTCGACCTCGCCTTGAAACCGGGCGCCCGCGTCGCCCTGGTCGGCGGCTCGGGGAGCGGGAAGTCGACGATCGCCAAGCTGGTCACCGGCCTCTACAAGCCCTGGAGCGGCGAGGTCCTGCTCGACGGGCGGCGGCGCTCGGCCCTCCCGGCCCGGGTCATCGCCAACTCCCTGGCCACCGTCGACCAGAGCGTCTTCCTGTTCGAGGGATCGGTGCGGGAGAACCTGACGCTCTGGGACTCGACGGTCCCTCTCCCGGAAGTGGTGGCCGCGGCCAAGGACGCCAGCATCCACGAGGAGATCGCGGCGCGGCCGGGGGGCTATGACAGCCCGGTCGAAGAAGGTGGGATGAACTGGAGCGGCGGACAAAGGCAGCGTCTGGAGATCGCCCGGGCGCTGGTGGGCCGTCCCTCTCTCCTGGTTCTGGACGAGGCGACCAGCGCGCTCGACCCGCTGACCGAGGCGGCCATCGACCAGAACCTGCGGCGGCGGGGCTGCACCTGCCTGATCATCGCGCACCGCCTGAGCACGATCCGGGACGCCGACGAGATCATTGTCCTGGAGCGCGGCAAGGTGGTCCAGCGCGGCACCCACGACGAGCTCAGAGGGGTGGAAGGCCCCTACGCCCGGCTCATCAGCACGGAGTGACGATGGCGCTGCGGGACCTTCGCACTCCCCGTCCGGACCTCGCGACCGTCCTCGCCCGGGAGGCCGAGCCGCTCGAGCTCGCCGGCAACGCGCCCCTCCACCTGGACTCCTCCGCCTGGGTCTGGTTCGTCGAAGAAGGACAGGCCGACGTCTTCGCGGTGCCGCAGGGGACTTCCGGTCCCCGGACGCACCTCTGCACCGCCGCAGCCGGTCAGGTGATCTGCGGGACCGATCCCGATCAAGAAGACAGCGGCCTCGGGCTCCTCGCCGTCGGCCATCCCGGAACCCACCTGCGCCGGCTCCCGGTGACGAAACTCCAGGGTCTGTCGGCGGTCCCCTCACAGATCGACAGCTGGTTGATCCGGCTCGGCCAAGGGGCCTTCCACGCCACAGGCCCCAAATTCTTCGAGGAGCTGCAGCCCGGCATAGAGGTCTCTCTGGAAGGCCGGGCAGCTCGCCCGCGGGAAGGGGTCGTCTGGGTCCGTCCCCTGGAGGGACGCTCGTTCCTGGCAGGCGAGGAATCCCTCGCCCTGGAAGGAGAGGGCGTCGTCCCCCTTCCCGAGGGGCTCTGGCTGGTCGGCGACGGCCAGGTCCGGATCTCTACATCCGCCACCGCCACCCGTCTCGCCGAGGGGAACCTCTGGGAAGGGCTGGCGCGATTCCACGCCTTCTGCCTGAACCACGTTGCCCGGCAACTCGCCAAGACCGAGCAGTGGGAACGGGAGCGCCTGGACAGCAAGGTGGCTCTCGACCGCTCCACCTTGAAAGGCGCCTACGCGCGGCTGGCCTCGGTGCTCGAACCGCTGCCACCGACCGGTGCGGACCTGGAGACCACCTCCGATCCGCTGCTCGCCGCCTGCCGGCTCGTCGGGCAGGTCCAGGGAATCGCGATCCGCGGGCCGGAAGCCCAGGGGGGGATGAAACGGGGAGACGCGCTGGGCCGAATCTGCGCGGCCTCCCGGGTCCGGTACCGGCGAGTGATCCTGCGGGACGACTGGTGGCGGCGCGACAACGGCCCCCTCGTCGCCTTCCGCACCCTGGACACCGAGCAGAAGGAGAAGCGCCCCGTCGCCCTGCTGCCCACCTCACCCCGCAGCTACGAGCTGATCGACCCAGTCGAGGGGACGAGAACGCCGGTGGACGCGGCGGTGGCCGAAGCCCTGAGCGGCGAAGGCTACATGTTCTATCCGCCGTTGCCCGAACGGCCGTTGAACCGGTGGGACCTGTTGCGGCTCGCCCTGGGAGACCAGCGCAAGGATCTCTGGACGATCCTCCTGATGGGGGCCGCGGGAGGCCTGCTCGCTCTGCTGGTACCGATCCTGACGGGGCAGGTCTTCGGCAACGTCATCCCCGGGGCGGACCGCTCCCAGCTCCTCCAGATCATGCTGGCGCTGATCGTCAGCGCCGGGGCTGGCGCCATCTTCCAGGTGACCCGGAGCGTCGCGGTCCTCCGTCTCGGCGGCAAGATCGACGGAACGCTCCAGTCCGCGGTCTGGGACCGGCTGCTCTCCTTGCCGGCCACCTTCTTCCGGCGCTTCACTGTGGGCGACCTGGCGAACCGCTCCATGGGGATCGACACCATCCGGGATCTGCTCACGGGCAACGTGCTGACCTCGATCCTGGCGGCGGTCTTCTCGGTCTTCAGCTTCGCCCTCCTCTTCTACTACAGCCCGCGGCTGGCCCTGGCGGCGACAGCCCTCGTCATGGTTTTGATGGGAGTGACGGCCCTGCTCCTCTGGCTCCAGCTCCGCCATCAGCGCGAGCTGCTGCGCCTCCAGGGCAAGATCGCAAGCCTCCTCTTCGGCCTCATCCACGGCATCGCCAAGCTCCGGGTCGCGGGGGCCGAAGCCCGGGCCTACGCGCGCTGGGCCGAGCGCTTCGCCGAGCAGCGGCGGCGGACTCTTGCGGCACAGCGGGTCTTCAACGTCCAGGCAGCCATCAATGCCACCTACGGCGTCGTGGCGTCGCTCGCCATCTTCGCCGTCGTGGGCCTCTCCCTGGAGGAGTCGCTCCCCATCGGCGAGTTCCTCGCCTTCAACGCCGCCTTTGGCCAGTTCCTGGGGGCGTCCCTCTCCATGGTCTCGGTGATCTCGGGCGTCCTCCTGATGGTGCCGGTCTACGAGCGCCTCCAGCCGATCCTGGAGACCGTCCCCGAGTCGGACGAGTCTAAGGCCGAGCCTGGGGAGCTGTCGGGCGAGATCGAGTTCAGTCACGTCTCCTTCCGCTACCAGGCAGACGGGCCGCTGATCCTGGATGACGTCTCCTTCCGCGCCGGCCCTGGGGAGTTCATCGCCCTGGTCGGCCCTTCAGGGGCGGGCAAGTCGACCTGTCTGCGGCTGATCCTCGGCTTCGAGAAGCCGAGCTCCGGCTCCATCTACTTCGACGGCCAGGATCTGGCCTCGCTCGCTGTCCAGTCCGTGCGCCGCCAGATCGGAGTGGTCCTCCAGCACGGCCGACCGCTGTCGGGGAGCCTCTTCTCGAACATCATCGGCAGCTCGAACCTGGGGATCGAAGACGCCTGGGAGGCGGCCCGGATGGCGGGCCTCGAAGAGGACATCAGGGCCATGCCGATGGGTATGCATACCATCGTGAGCGAGGGGGCCGAGACCTTCTCCGGAGGGCAGAAGCAGCGGCTGCTGATCGCGCGGGCGATCGTCCACCGGCCGCGGATCCTGCTCTTTGATGAGGCGACGAGCGCGCTGGACAACCGAACCCAGGAGATCGTCAGCCGCAGCCTCGAGCGCCTCAAGGCAACACGCATCGTCATCGCCCACCGCCTCAGCACGATCCTCAACGCGGACCGGATCTACGTCTTCGAAGCCGGCCGGGTCGTCGAAGCAGGTACCTACCAGGAACTGGCCCACGGCGGTGGGCCGTTCTCTCGCCTCGTCGAGCGGCAGGTCCTTTGAGCAGCGGAAGGAGCATCATGAGAAAAGTCCTTTTCCTTTTCGGCCAGTTGAACGACGACGATGTGGAGTGGATGCTCAAAGTAGGCACGAAGCGCCCCATCTCGGCCGGTAGTGTCCTCATCGAGCAGGGGGTGCCGGTTGAAGCGGTCTTCATCCTCCTAGAAGGGAGGCTCGCGGTCTGGTTGCAGCCGCGACGCGGGCCGGAGAGGGAGATCGCCCGGCTGAACGCCGGAGAGATCGTGGGTGAGATGTCGTTCGTCGACGCCCGGCCGCCCTCGGCGACAGTGCGGGCGGTCGAGGACTGTACGGTCTTCGCGATCCCGAAAGCGGTCCTCAACGCCAGGTTGATCTCCGACCCCGGCTTTGCGGCCCGTTTTTACCGGGCGCTGGCGATCTACCTGTCGACGACCGTGCGAGAACGGCATCGAGCCTTGGGATACGGCATGGACCTGGAGCCGCGGGACACGGACGAGGAGGGTGCGGACGAGTTGGATGCCAATGTGCTGGATGGAATCTATCTGGCAGGGGAGCGCTTCGACCGGATCGTTAAGCGAGTCATGGTGACGTGAGTACCTCCAGATCAAATAGCTCTTTAGATCTTCATGCTAGTCTTCGCATCTAAGATGCAGGGATTTCTCTGACCAGAAGGGCAC
This sequence comes from Thermoanaerobaculia bacterium, assembly GCA_046714475.1. Classification (GTDB taxonomy): domain Bacteria; phylum Acidobacteriota; class Thermoanaerobaculia; order Multivoradales; family UBA5704; genus DASPJI01. Next base: position 4,144 of record JBKKAU010000154.1, on the reverse strand, counting down.
CGCATGGCATTGAACATCCTCGGGATTTCAGCCCATTACCACGATGCAGCCTGTTGTCTGTTGCGCGATGGCGAGTTGATCGCCGCGGCGGAGGAGGAGCGCTTCTCCCGGGTCAAACACGACCCGCGCCTGCCTTGCCGGGCTTTTCGCTTTTGTCTCGAGCAGGGCGGCATCACGCTGTCCGATATCGACTGCGTCGCCTACTATGAAAATCCGGTGAAGAAGCTGTCCCGGCAGATATGGATGGCTCTGAATCCGAAGGCTTCCGACTCCATCCGCCGCAAAGTCCTGAACCGTCTGCCGAACCATATCGGCCGGGTCGAGCGGGAGATTCGGCGCATGCTCGGCTATACGGGCCGGGTGGAAATCTTCGACCACCACGAGTCCCACGCCGCAAGCAGCTTCTTCTACTCGGGGCTGGAAGAGGCCGCGGTGTTGTCCGTGGACGGAGTGGGCGAATGGGCGACAACGGCCTTCGGCAGGGCCGCTGGCTCCGCTGTCGAGATCTTCGAGGAGGTTCACTTCCCGAGCTCTCTGGGTCTGCTCTACAGCGCCATGACCTCCTATCTGGGTTTCAAGGTCAACGATGGGGAGTACAAGGTGATGGGCCTTGCTCCCTACGGCGAGCCGCGCTACATCGACCAAGTGCGCAAGCTGATGATGAGGGGAGAGGCAGGCCAATACGAACTCAACCTCGAGTACTTCGACTACCTGCGGCGCGACCGGATGTATTCGGATCGCCTGATCGAGCTCTTCGGAGTTCCCCCCCGGCCGCCTGAGTCGGAGATCCTCGATTTCCATCAGGACGTCGCCCGGAGCGTCCAGTGGGTGCTCGAGGAGATCCTCCTCGACAAGGTGACGTATCTCCACAGCCGGGTCCCCAGCCGCAACCTCTGTATGGCGGGGGGAGTCGCGCTCAACTGTGTGGCGAACAGCCGTATCCTCCGCGACGGACCTTTCGCCAAGTTGTTTGTCCAGCCGGCGGCAAGCGACGCTGGAGGGTGTCTGGGAGCCGCCGCCCTGGCTCACGTGCGCCTGACCGGCGAGCGCCCCGCCCAGGGTCGGCTCACCCATATGCATTGGGGCCCCGCGACTGCGGCCGACGACATCGCAGGAATTCTCTCCGGGACTGCAGTCCATGCCCTCGACTACCGGGGCAGACCCGAGTCGCTGCTGGAGGCGACTGTCGATCGGCTGGCGGCAGGTAAGGTGGTTGGCTGGTTCCAGGGCCGCATGGAGTTCGGGCCGCGGGCTCTCGGCGCACGGTCGATCCTGGCGGATCCGCGAGACAAGGGAATGCGCGATCGGATCAACGTGCTCGTGAAGATGCGCGAGAGCTTCCGTCCCTTCGCCCCGGCCGTCCTCGAGCACCAGGCAAGGGAACACTTCGCCATCGATCACCCCTCTCCCTTCATGCTGGAGACATGCCAGGTGACTTCCCCTTTCGATCTACCGGCGATCACCCATGTCGACCGCTCGGCTCGCCTGCAGACGGTTGATCCGGAATCAAGCCCGCGTTTCGCCGCCCTCTTGGCACGCTTTGCCGACCGCACCGGTTGCCCGATCTTGCTCAACACTTCCTTCAATATGCGGGGAGAACCCATCGTCTGTACTCCGGAGGACGCGCTGGCCTGTTTCGCGCGCTCATGTATCGATGCCTTGGTCCTCGAGGATTTCATCATTGACCGCGAGTCCATCCCACCAACCTGGAACGAGCTCGTCGAGAGTCGGCCCGTGGAGCCCAGGGTGGGTTACACGGTGTACACGCTCCTGTAGGCCTTCCAAGAACCTAAATCCGAGGAGGAGCAATGCCCGCGCCGCAGGACCATCCCTTGAAATCTCTGACGGATGATATGGCGCGCCTGCTGAGCGGCAGCGGCGGCGAGAGCGCGCTCCTTCTCCTGGAACGTTTCGGGCTTCTCAGCATACCGGAAAGGAATCCATCCGGCGTCCGGCCGGGACTTATTGGGATCTGGGAGGCCGGCCCGCAGGGGTATGAGCGCTCGGCGGCTCTGCGCGAGGAGTGGCTTGACTGGGCAGATGTCCAGTCCATCCCACCCAAGGGGGAGAGGAAACGCGTGCTGCTGCTGGGCGAATCGGTGGCCCGTGGCTTCCTCTACGATCCTGACTTCAATCCAGCCAAGGCGCTCGAGGCCGCCTTGCTGACGACCCTGGGTCAGCCGGTCGAGATCGTCGATCTCGCCAAGGTGAATCTCTTGAGCTCCCAACTGACGGGTCTCATCGATGCGGCGCCCGCCCTCGAGCCTGATGCCCTAGTCGTATTCGCAGGCAATAACTGGGCGCAGCTCGACATGCGGGTCCGCCACCTCGATGCGACGGTTCTTCGCGAGCAGGGGGCTCTCGGCCTCAAGGCGCAACGCGAGCAGCGTCTCGCCACGTTTGTCGGCACCCTGCGGCGGCGGCTCACCGAACTTTCGGCGCGCCTGCCCATTGTCTTGGTGGTCCCTGAGATCAACCTTGCGGACTGGCGCTTGGATGCAACCGCGGACGCGCCCTGGCTGCCCCCCGGGCGCAACCGGCGTTGGCTGGCGTGCCGCACGGCGGCCCTCTCGGCGCTCGCCGCTCGACGCCTCGACGAAGCGGCAACACTGGCGCACGAGATGGTGGATCTGGACGGTGGCACCGCGGCCTCCGGCTGGACCATCCTTGCCGACTGCACGCGTGCCACGGGAGACCTGGCCGCCGCACGCACGTGTCTCGAAAAGGCACGTGATGCACACCTGTGGGACTTCACCCGCCAGACGCCGAGGACGCTTTCCGCGATCCAGCAGGCCCTCCGTGGTTGCGCACTTCCCGGTAAGGTCGCCGTCGTCGACCTGCCGTCCTGCTTCGCGACGTGGCAGGGCGGCGAGCTGCCCGGGAGGCGTCTGTTCCTGGACTACTGCCATCTGTCCTCAGAGGGGATTCGCGTCGCGATGGCCGCAACGGCGCTCGAGGTGGCGAACCTGCTTGACGCCGGCCGACCGCTCCCCGGAATCGAGAGCCTCGCGAACGACATCCCTCCGCCCTCCCCCCACATTGAGGCAACGGCCCATTTCGTGGGGGCGCTCCACTCTTCCTACTGGGGTCAGCCGAGCCCGTTCATTTCCTATCTCTGCCATGAGGCAGCGCGGCAATCCCCCGAGGTTGCGCAGGCGATGCGGATGTACCTGGAGGTCCAGGTGCGGCGCGCTCCCACTTGGGCGTGCACAGCGTGCGAGAGACTCTCCGCCGTCGCGACCCCTTTCCTGAAGCGTCACATCGTGGGCAACTCAAAGCTCTTCCGGCCGGTGCTCCTGCCGGCGATCGCGGACGCACTGGAAAACAACGGCCTACCGTCCCTCGCCTTCCTCGACGAGTTGCGAAAGGAGGAGAGGGGCCTGTCAGACCGCCCGCTCGATCTCCTCGCCCCCTATCATCGCCCGTCCTTTTCGGATCCCGATTGGCACGAGTGGCCCACCCAGTTCCGGCGCGCCCACTCTCCCACTTCGCGCTACCCCTGGGTCTCCCGTGCGCCAAGCGAAGTGGCCTTCGCACTCAACTGCCGGCGGATGGGCGTGACCAACTCAGGCGAGTGCCAGGTGCGGATCAACGGTACCTGCGTGATCCGCCTCCCCCTCACCTCCGAGTGGAGCACCCTCCGCTTCAACGCTCCCAGTAACCTGGTGCGGAGCGGGGTCAACTGGCTCGAGATCGACTGGCCTCTTGATCTTCCGGGTGGGGAAGAGGAGATCGAGCACATCGCCCGCGAACACGAGCATGGTCGCGTCGTCCCGCTGCTGCCGGTCTTTGCCGAGATCTCGTTCCTGACCGCGGTCCAGCGCTGAATGGGAATTTATGGTCTCCAGCACAGCCAAGACGGCTTGCGGCTCGCTCGAGCGAATTCTCGTCAGCAATGCGCCGCCGGGCTTGCGCATCGGCGATCCTTTCGCATATACTCAGACCCGAGGCATTGCGAATGCTTGTCAGCATTGCCTGCTGTAACTACCCCGCGGGTCAGCTCGCCGAGGCGAACTAGCCCAGGAAGGTCAAGGAATCCGTGATGAGACTCGTCCTAGCTCATCCGCCACTCGACGATCCCACGCTCCCCTACCACTCCACCGCCTACCTAGCTGGCCACCTCGTCCACAACGGCTTCACCGAG
>JBKKAU010000153.1:0-9170 GCA_046714475.1 Thermoanaerobaculia bacterium | reverse complement strand
CGACGAGCTGGGAGTCCCCCGGCTCGCCGCGTAACCTCAACTCTCTGAATCGCCGGATGCGGACCCGCACGTCCGGTGGTGTGGGAGGGGATGGCCGGGACTCTTCCCGGCCACCCCTATCCCGATTATGCGGCATGGTCCTTGTCGGGTAGGGGCGCGATTCATCGCGCCCTCGATCCTCGGCGGGAGTATCATCGAGCGCCCATGCTCGAACGTCTCCTGGACCTCGGCAAGTCCGTCCTGGCGGAGAATGACCTCGACCGCATGCTCACGGCGGCGATCGACGGCGTCATCGAGCTGTGCGGCGCCGAGCGGGGGATGATCCTGCTTTTCGATCCGGACGATCGGGACGGGGCGGAAGGCGAGATCGTCTTCGAGACGGCCCGCAGCCTCGACCGCGAGGACATCGCGCGGCCCGCCTTCGAGGTCAGCCGGACGATCCTCGGCCGGGTGCGGTCGACCGGCGAACCCTTCTGGCACCCCAACGTGCTCGACGATCCCTCCCTCGGCCACCGCGCCAGCGTCCTGCGGCTGTCGATCCTGTCGGTGATCTGCCAGCCGATCCGCGACGCGGGCCGTGTCCTGGGGGTGGTCTACCTCGACAACCGGAGCGCCGAAGGGGTGTTCACGGAGGAGACGGCGCGGCTCGTCGCCAGCTTCTCGGAGCTGGTCTCGCTCGCCGTCCGCAATGCCCTGGAGCGCCGGCGGCTGCACCAGCGGATCGACACGCTGTCCGAGCAGCTCCGGGAGCGCCATGACTTCGAGGCCATCGTCGGCCAGGACCCTGCGATGGTCGAGGTCCTGCGGCTGGTGGCGCAGGTCGCCGACTCCGACGCCACGGTGCTGGTCCGCGGCGAGAGCGGCACCGGCAAGGAGCTGATCGCCCGCGCCCTCCACTTCAACAGCCGCCGCCGGGCCCGGCCCTTCGTCGCGGTCAACTGCGGCGCCCTGCCCGAGAACCTGCTCGAAGCCGAGCTGTTCGGCCACGTGCGTGGCGCCTTCACCGGCGCGGTGCGCGACAACCCCGGCTGGTTCGAGCGCGCCGAGGGCGGCACCCTGCTGCTCGACGAGGTGGGCGAGCTGACGCCGGCCCTCCAGGTCAAGCTCCTGCGGGTGCTCGAGAACGGCGAGTATGCGCGGGTCGGCAGCACCCAGGTGCGGCGCGCCAACGCCCGCATCGTCGCGGCCACCAACCGCGACCTGGAAGACCTGGTGCGGGAGGGGAGAGTGCGGCAGGACTTCCTCTACCGGCTGAACGTGGTCGAGGTGCACCTGCCGGCGTTGCGGGAGCGGCGCTCGGACCTGCCGCTGCTGATCCGCCACCTCCTGGACCGGCTGAACGAACGCCAGACCCGCGGGCCGAAGCGCCTCTCCCCGGAGGCCGAGGACCTTCTCCTCGCCTACGGCTACCCGGGCAACATCCGCGAGCTGCAGAACGCCCTCCAGCGTGCCGTGCTGCTCGCCGAAGGCCCCGTGATCGAGCCGCGCCACCTGCCGCCGACGCTGCGCTCCGGCCCCGCACACTCTGAGACCGGTGACGTGGCCCCCGGCGCCGGTTTCAAGGCCGCCAAGCAGCGGGTGATCGAGCGGTTCGAGCGGGAGTACGTCACCCGCTGCCTGGAGGAAGCGGGCGGCAACATCAGCCAGGCGGCGCGGGCGGCGGGGATCGACTACAAGAACTTCTACTCCAAGATGCAGCAGCACGGGATCGACCCGGCCGGTTTCAAGTAGAGGCGCCCAAAGCCACGGTTGCCTTGCGGGCCACGAGGATGAACCCCCGCTCGCGCGCCTCGCGCTCCAGGGCCTGAAGAGTCTTTGAACCGGCGATGGCGTCCCCGGCGAGGATCTCCGCTTCGCCGAGCGCGAGCCGGGCTTCGAGGCCCAGCGGTACGAAGCCATCGCGCGCCGCCTCCTGGACGGCCTTGCGCGCCGTCCGGACCGCCGTCCGCGCCTGGCCGGAGGCTGCCTGGACGCGGGCTTCGGCGATGGCCGCGAAGAGCCGCAGGCGCTGGTTTCCGCCGGGCTCGACGGTCTCCCGCGCCTCCTCCAGGAGCTGGGCGGCGGCGCCCGGGTCGCCGGCTTTCAGACGGCAGAGGGCGAGAAGGAGGCGGGCTTCGGCCTCCTTCTCCGGCAATTCGCCGTGGAAGAGGTCGAGCGCCTTGCGGGCCCTCTCTTCCGCCGCCTTGGCGTCGCCGCGCTCCAGGGCCAGGGTGGCCAGGTCGAGGTGGCTGTCCGCCTGGGCGCTCTTCTCCGCGAGCGCCGTCCGGATCTCCAGGGATTCGAGAAACGCCTTCTCCGCCGCGGCGAGGTCGCCGGCCTGGAACCGTACGCCGCCGCTCTGCTGCAGCGCCAGGGCCGTGTTGCTGCGGTCGCCCAGCTCGCGGTAGAGGCGCAGCGCGTCGCCGAGGTCGCGCGAGGCGGACGGCAGGTCGCCGCGGTCGAGCTGCCGCAGGCCGAGGTTGAGCCGGGTCCTCGCCTCGCCGCCGCGGTCGCCGATCTCGCGATAGACCGCCAGCACCTCCCGGAGCCGGGACTCATAACCCTCCAGGTCCCCTCTCAGGTTGGAGACCAGCCCCAGGTTGCTGAGGGCGTTCGCCTCCGCGTCCCGGCGGCCGACCTTGCGGAAGGCTTGGAGGGCCTGCTCGAACTGCCGCCCGGCCTCGTCCAGCCGGCCCTGGCGCAGGGCGAGGATGCCGAGGTTGTTGACGGCGGCGGCGGCGCCGAACTCGTTGCCGAGGCGGAGATGGATGCCGAGGGCCTCCCGATAGGCCCGGGCGGCGCCCTCCTGGTCCCCTTGCCGGTCGAGGAGCACGCCCTTGAGGTTGAGAGCGCGCGCGACGCCCACGGGGTGGCCCGCCCTGGAGTAGACCTCCGCGGCCTGGGCAACGGCCTGGGCCGCTTTCTCGACCTCGCCGGCCGACATCTCGCCCTCTCCCCGCAGGAGCTGGGCCTCGGCGATCAGGCTCAGCGCTCCGGCCTGCCGGCCCTTGGCCTCGGCCGCGGCGGCGGCGCGGCGCTGGCGGTCGAAGTCCGAAAGCGCCTTGGCCGCCAGCGCCTCGGCCAGGTCGATGCGCGCTCCGGTGTAGGCGTCCCAACTCCGGCTGCGCAGGTCCGTGATCGTCGCCAGGGCTTCGCGGGCTTTGCCGGCGGAGGTCTGGACCCGGACGAGACGCAGACCGTACTCGGGGTCGTCGGGGAAGTACTCCGTGAGCTCGCGGTAGATCCCGGTTGCCGCCTCCCACTCCCGCGCCGTCTCGGCCTGACGGGCCTCGATGCGCCGGCGGTCTTCGCGGCGCAGGCCGGCCGACAGCTTGAGCGCCCGCTTCGCCGCCTCCCGCGCCTTGCCGTCGTATCCGAGGTCCGACCAGGCCGCCGTCAGCGCCGCGTGGAGGAGCGGGCTGTCCGGCTCGATCGCGACCGCCCGCCTCAGCAGGTCGCGTCCGCCCTGGGCGTCGAAGCCGCGCAGGCGGGCCAGCGCCTCGGCGTAGAGGCGGGCGGCCTCGGCGTCCACGGGCCGGGAGGCGCGGAGCGCGTCGGCTTCGGCGGGGGAGAGGCCGCGGTCGCCGAGCCGCTCGCGCAACCGCTTGCCGATCGTCGCCAGGGCGGTCAGGAGCTCCTCCTCGGTCCCCGACTCGGAGAGCGCCGCGACGGTCTCGCCGCTCCTGGCGTCCTGGACCACGACGTCGAACCGGGTGCGCCCGCCGGCGGTCACCACATAGGCGCCGGTGACCACGAGGTCGGCCCCGAGGCGGTTGCGCAGGCGGGAGAGGGTGCCCGCCGAGAGGTTGGCGGCGGCGGGGAGGGCGAGGTCTTTCACCGCCCGGTCGACCTCTTCCACCGGGATCGGCCGGAGCCCCCGCGCCGCGGCGAGCTCGGTCGGCAGCATCTGGAAGAGCGAGGCGCCCAGGTAGGCCGTTCGCGGCTCGTCCGCGAGGTCGTCGAACGGCAGCACGGCGACGGCGGCGCGCGGCTGGGAAGGAGGGGGCAGGCTCTCGGAGGGAGCCTCCCCGCGCAACGCCAGCCACAGGCTGAGGCCGGCGGTAGCCGCCAGCAGGAGGATCACGACGGGCAAGAGGCGGCCCGAGAGGGGGCGGCTCTTCCGCCGGGAGAAACGCAGCGGCACGTATCCGGTCGTGGCGTCCTCCTCCGACGCCGTGACGCCCAGGGCGCGCACCACGTGCCGGGCGCGGCGGAAGCGGTCCGCCGGCTCGCGCTGCAGGCAGCAGAGGATCACCGCCTCCCACGCGGGATCGAGGTCGGGCACCCGCTGGCGCGGTGAGGGCGGCGGCTCCTGCAGCCGCAGGAGCGCGGTGTAGAAGGCGCTCTTGCCGACGAACGGCAACTCGCCGGTGAGCATCTCGTACATCACGACGCCGAGCGCGTAGACGTCGGTCGCCGGCGTCGCCTCCTCGCCGCGCACCTGCTCCGGGGCCATGTAGGCGGGCGAGCCCACCAGCTCGCCGGTGGCGGTGAGCGTGTCGGCGCCGTCGCCGCTCGGCGCCATGCTCCAGGCGAGGCCGAAGTCGGTGACCACGGAGCGCAGCCCCAGGGGCGACGAGACCAGGAACACGTTGCTGCTCTTCAAGTCGCGGTGGACGATGCCGGCGGCGTGAGCGGCGGTGAGAGCGGCGGCGATCTGGCGCACGATGGGCAAGGCTTCGGCCGGGGTCAGCCGGCCTTCGCGGCGCAGCCGCTCCGCCAGCGTCTCGCCGCGCAGCAGCTCCATGGTCAGGAGCACCCGCCTGCCGGCGTCCCCCTCGCCGGAGTGGAGGACCATGTCGTAGACGCGGCAGACGTTGGGGTGCGTCACCTTGCGGGCGAGCTGGATCTCGCGCTTGAACCGCTGCAGGACCTGCTCGTCGCGGGCGATCTCGGGCCGCAGGACCTTGACGGCGATCGGCTCGCCGAGCTCCAGGTCGTCCGCCTCGTAGACCTCCCCCATGGCCCCTTCCCCAAGGAAGGAGACGATCCGGTACCGCCCGGCGAGGAGCTCTCCGGCAGCGAGGCTCGGCTCCCACCGGCCTGCGCCACGGTTGTCGGCTGGCGCCATGGAGGCTTCCATTGTAGCGCTTCCGGGAAAACGCAGATCCCCCGATCGACAGGCGAGCGGGACGAGGGAACCGTTACAGGCGGGGCTACATCTGGCGGACTGCTTGCAGCGCCTGAGCGGGCGGCCCGGTGCAGGGCCGCTTTTCGTGAGGAGCCCACATGATCGAGATGGCCGATGTCCAGGTCCGCGGATGCTGCATGGGGATCCCCTTCGGCTGCGGGACGCTGCTGCTCGCCCTGGCCGTGGCGGTCTGGCAGCTCCTGCCTCTCTAACCGGCGGGGGCGGGCTAAGACCAGGCCCGTCCCGTGAGGATCGCTTGGAGGTCGTCTTCCAGAGCCTGAAAGGCCGGGAGCCGGCGAAGAGGCGCAAAATTCTCGATCAGGCTGGCGATGCGGAGGATGCGCGTCGCCGGCCGGAACTTCTTGAGTCTTCCGGGACGAAGCCCACTGGCTTTCTCCAGGAGTTGGCAGATCAACTCCTTGGGGTCAGGGATCTCTTCCAGTCGATCGAGAGGCGGCAGGTCCAGCGGTATTCGGCCTTGCGGATTATCCGCTGCATGGCGAAGTGCCGCCTCGTCGAACACAAACCAAGCCTCTTGCATACGAACGGGGATGACGCAGACCGCGACCTGCTTCGGAAAAGTGCGTAGGTGTTGCCGAATCTCGGTCGTCCTCACATCCCTGGACTGGCGCTCGGCATCCCGATGGATGAAGAGGATGTCGCAAGGGTAAAGCTCCAGAGCCGTCGAAATCCGGTCAGACAAGGACTTCGGGGGGTGCCGCAGACCTCGCAGGTCCGCCCACTGAGCTTGAAACGTGCGGTTGGAGTGTTGTTGGAGCAGCCAATCGAGGACTGGGAGCAGAGCCCGGTCTGACGATCCATCCGAGAGCAGTGTGAAGACGAGCGATTTCAAGATGGCTGAGCAGGTTCAGGGAAGGGGAGCCATTTCTGAAGGTCAGCCCTGTCGATCACCCTTCGGCTGCCGCCGTGATGGTTCCCCTTCGCCGATGATTCGGCTCTTTCCTCGGTCGAAAGAGGCTCCAGAGGGTTGAGGTAGGAAACCATCTGCCCCAAGGGGACGGTCGGAATCTCAGGGGAGATCTGAGCACGCCAAGTATCCGGTAGCCATCGGAAGGTGGGCACCGTACCCCGCTCTCCATGCCGCCTGACTTCCTGCGGTATGGCGACGAGCAGCGAGCTCTCAGGGACTTGGGCCGCCACGGCAGGCGAGTGGGTGTTAACGATAACTTGCCGTAGAGGATTGTCGTCGTCCGCTGTCAGTTTCGAATCAACGGCTAGATCCTGCAGGAGCCGCAGCATGGCGGGGACCCGCTGCGGGTGGATACCATTTTCAGGCTCCTCCATGCAAAGGACTCCTCTGGCTTGGGAGTCGCTCTCCAGGATGGCGAGCGCCAGGAAACGCAGAGTCCCATCAGACAAAGACCGGGCCTCATGTTCCGTGCCGCCACGATCCGTAAGGACGAGCGTCAACAACTCGCGACGGTCGTCGAGGTCCACCCGCACCGATCTCACATCTTCGATCAACTCCGCCAGCCGGTTTGCAACCCGGGCATAGACAGCCGCTGAGCGATCGTCCTCCTTGGGGCGCCCGATCTCGCGCCGGGAGACCATAGGATTGATGTCCAGTCTCGCCAACCGCGCGAGCGTGGATGGGAGGTGTGCACCGTTGGTAGCGATAGATCGAATCGCGGTATACGAGTCTGGAGCACGCAACGCTGAGGGTTCGAGTTGGAGGAGCTTCCAGGACTGCATCTCGCGGCGTGCCAGGACCGCAGTGGCGCTCTCGGCGGCGTTGACGGTAGAGAGGACGGTACGAGGAAGCCTTACCGCCAGATGAGGTCGGGGACGGCCGCCTCCTTTGTAGTCCTTGGCCTGGTCCTGGTGCAACTGGATATAGGTACTCTCTTCGTCGGTGGAGATGAACGGGCTCGTCCGTCTTCCAGAGACAACCGAGTTTCGCCAAACAGGAGTATGTGGGAATGGCAGGTGACTTCTGGCTTGGCCGACGTTGATCTGCTTCAACTCTTCACGTCGGATGCAGAGGCCCGTGCCGTCCAGCCCCAGAGTCAGGCCGTACCGCAGAAACGTGATCGCCGCCTTGGCTTCCTGCCCCAGGTCATCGACTCCAGTCGGCGGGATGAGCATCTCAGCCTCGAAGGTCATCTCCGATTCGTACCTGTCGCCGACATGGTAGAAGATGCTTCTCAGGTCTGCCGCCCGACTTCCTTCGCTGCGGACCGACAAGGCCGCATCCACAAGAGGCTTCTCGGCGAGCGCCGCCAGGAAGGTGATCGCGTCGAACAGGTTAGACTTTCCGACGCCGTTCACGCCCGCGATGCAGGTGAACGGCCCGAAGGACACGTCCACGTCGACGAGGTTCTTGAACCCGCTGACTTTGAGGCGTGTGAGCATCGGCGGAAGAATAGCGAACCCGGCTCTGGAATACGAGCCGGGGCGTCCTGCAGGAGTAACGCGAAGGTTTAGCCGGCCGCGGCAGGCTTGGCGGCGGCCGGCGCGGGACGGTTGGCGGCCGCGGGTTGCCCGACCGTCCAGATGTCGCTCAACACCCGCTGGAAGTTGCCGCCCAGGATCAGCTCGATCTCCGCGTCGCCGTAGCCGCGGCGCAGCAGCCCCTCGGCCAGGTCGAACGTCCGCCGGGCGTGCCGCAGGCCGCGGACGGCGTAGCGCGGACGGACGCGCCGGGTCTGCGGATCGACCGCGTCGACGTCGCAATCGCTCCCGACTCCCACATGCTCGACGCCGACCAGCCGGATGACGTGCTGGACGTGGTCGAGCAGGTCCTCGAAGGAGGCGGGCTGCTGGACGCGGAGGAACGCCGGGATGATCGTGATCCCCATGACCCCGCCGCGCGCCGCCATGGCCTTGATGATCGAGTCGGACTTGCAGCGGGGGTGCGGCGCCAAGGCCCGGCAGTTCGAGTGCGTGATCAGCACCGGCTTCCGCGAGGCCTTGAGGGTGTCGAGCGTCGTGCGCTCCGAACAGTGGGAGACGTCGATCGCCATGCCGGTCCGGTTCATGGCGTCGACGATCCCCGCCCCGAAGCCGGTGAGGCCGCCGTCCCGCGGGTCCTTGCAGCCGCTGCCGATGCGGTTGCGGTCGTTGTAGGTGAGCTGCGAGACCCGCTGCCCGAGGCTGTGGAAGAGCGCCACGTCCTGCACCGTCCGGAAGTGGTCGGAGTTCTGGAACCCGATCAGCAGGCCGATCTTGTTCTCTTTGCGCACCTGGTTGAAGTCGTGCGCGCCGTCGATGCGCAGCAGCTTGTCCGGGTTGCCCTGGAGGAGCCGGTTCCAGCCGGCGGTCCATTGCAGGTTCGCCTTGTGAGGGTCGGGCTGGTGGGGCTCGACCGCGGGGTGGAAGACCCGCACGCCCGAGCTCCGCAGCTTCGCCAGCTCGGCGGCCCCGAAGCGCGCCGGCTCGCGCTGCCAGCCGTAGAGCTTCGGCCAGTCCAGCGTCAGCAGCCCGAGCATGTCGATCACGGTCGAACGGCCGACTAGCTCGATGGCGCGGGCGGACTAGTCGGCAGCGGCGTCAGCGAAGACGCTGAAGCGCCCGCGGTTGATCATCGGGCCGGCGAGCACGCCGGCGCCTGCGAGTAGACCGGTCCTCAGAAACTCTCTGCGATTCACCTGCGTATCCTTGAAATGTAGGCATAGTCTACAACCAACCTGTCTGCTTTGGGAACAGGTAAGTTCTTCCTTTCAATCCAGAGATTTGCAGATTGGAAAAGGTTGCAGAGCCAGTAAGCCGCGCGCGACGTGCCGGCGGCGTTTGAAGGGGACTTTGGATCTTTTTGCTCGCTCCGAAAGGGTGGATGAGCCCGGAGCCGGCCTTCGAGGCCTGGTTGGCCGGTGGCTGTGTAAAGTTGCTAGACTGGGCGCCCCTGATGAGGCTTCCTCGTTTTCGTCCCGGGCTCCTGCCGCGGGCGGCGCTCGCCCTCGCCGCCGTGGGACTGCTGCCCGTCGCCATCGCCTCGTTCGGCCTGGTCGACGTCAACCGCGAGGCGATCTACGACCAGGTGCTGATCACGCACATCGTGGCGGCGCGGACCGCGGCGGCGCGGGCCGGCTCCTTCCTGGCG
>JBKKAU010000152.1:0-3407 GCA_046714475.1 Thermoanaerobaculia bacterium | reverse complement strand
CCAGAGCGCGGACGTGCGCCTGCTGATCACCCAGGAGCGCCTGGCCGGCCGCTTCGCCGGTTTCGGCGTCCAGCCGGTCCTGGTGGATGCGGATGCCGGCGCCTGGGCCGGGCTCGACGACCGGCCGCCGCGGACGGGCGTCTCCCCGGAGGACCTGGTCTACGTCATCTTCACCTCCGGCTCGACCGGCCTCCCCAAGGGCGTGATGCTCGACCACCGCGGCCGGGTCAACAACTTCCTCGACTTCAACCGGCGCTTCGGCGTGGGGCCGGGCGATGCCCTGCTGGCGGTCTCGTCGCTGTCGTTCGACATGACGGCCTATGACGTCTTCGGCACGCTCGCGGCCGGCGCCGCCGTGGTGATGCCGCCTGCCGCCGATTCGCTCGACCCGGCGCGCTGGGCGGAGCTGATCGCGCGCCACAGGGTGACGGTCTGGCATTCGGCGCCGGCGCTGCTCGAGCTGCTCGTGGGGCACGTCGAGGCGCAGGGCGGGGATCTTTCGTCGCTCCGTCTGGTCCTCCTGGGCGGCGACTGGATCCCGCTGTCGCTGCCGGACCGGCTGCGGCGCCTGGCGCCCGGGGCGGCGGTGGTGAGCCTGGGCGGCGCCACCGAGGTGTCGATGGACTCGACGATCTTCCTGGTGGGGGAGGTCGAGCCGTTCTGGACCAGCATCCCCTACGGCCGGCCGATGGCGAACCAGCGCGCCCATGTCGTCGACGCGCGGCTGCGGCCGGCGCCGGTCAACGTGCCGGGCGAGCTGCTCCTGGGCGGCGTCGGCGTCGGGCACGGCTACTTCGCGCGGCCGGAGCTGACTGCGGAGAAGTTCATCCCCGACCCATTCTCCGGCCGCTTCGAGCCGGGCGGTCGCCTCTATCGCACCGGCGACCTGGCGCGCGTCCGTCCGGACGGCCACCTGGAGCTGCTCGGCCGCATCGACTTCCAGGTCAAGATCCGCGGCGTCCGCATCGAGCTGGGGGAGATCGTCGCCGCCTTGAACCGCCACGAGGAGGTCAGGGAAGCCGTGGTGGTGGCGCGGCGTGACGGTCCCGCTGAGAACAACGCTCCGCGGCTCGTCGGCTACTACGTGCCGCGCGACGGCGCGTCGCTGACTCCGGCAGGCCTCGCCGACTACCTGCGCGCCCGCCTGCCCGAGCCGATGGTGCCGGCCGTCTGGGTCGAGCTGGCGGCGCTGCCGCTGTCGCCCAACGGCAAGGTGGACCGCCGCGCCCTGCCCGATCCGGAGCCGGGAGCGGGGTCGGGAAGGGAATTCGTCGCGCCCCGCACCGCCGTCGAACGGGTGATCGCCGGCGTCTGGAAGGAGCTGCTCGGCGTCGAAGTGGTAGGCGCGCTCGACAGCTTCTTCGAGCTGGGCGGGCATTCGCTGCTCGCCACCCAGGTGGTGTCGCGGCTGCGCGCCATGTTCCCCGTCGAGGTGTCGCTCAAGACCATGCTGGAGACCCCGACCGTGGCGGGCATGGCGGCGGCGGTCGAGGCGCTCGGCCGCGCCGAGGAGATCGACATGGACGAGGTGGCCGAGGTGGTGCTGCAGCTCAACGAGCTGTCCGAGGACGAGGTGCGGGCGATGCTTGCCGCCAGGGAGACCGTGGAGACGAGACCATGAACGAATCGATGCTGGGCAGCTTCCTTTCCCATGGCGTCGACCTGCTCTACCAGGACGACCCTCTCCTCGCCGGGCTGCTGGACCGCGAGCTCCAGCGCCAGAGCGAGGTCCTGACCCTGGTCGCGGCGTCGAGCGTCATGGACCCGACGGTCCTCGCCTGTACCGCGACCGTGGCCGGCAACGTCACCGCGGAGGGCTATCCCGGCGCGCGCTTCCACGCCGGCTGCGCCGTGATCGACGAGATCGAGTCGCTCGCCATCGAGCGCGCCAAGGCCGCTTTCGGCGCCACCTACGCCAACGTCCAGCCGCATTCGGCGACCACCGCCAACGAGATCGTGATGTTCAGCCTGCTGCGGCCGGGCGACACGTTGCTGGGCATGGAGCTCTCCTCGGGCGGCCACCTGACGCACGGTTCGCCGGTGTCGGTCTCCGGCCGCGCCTTCCACGCCGTGGGCTACGGCCTGACGCCTGAAGGGGCCATCGACTACGAGCAGGTGCGCGCGCTCGCCCTGGAGCACCGGCCGAAGCTGATCATCTGCGGCACGACCGCGTTCCCGCGCACCATCGACTTCGCGCGCTTCCGCGCCATCGCCGACGAGGTCGGGGCCTGGCTGCTCGCCGACATCACGCACATCGCCGGCCTGGTGGCGGCGGGCGAGCACCCCAGCTCGATCGACCACGCCCACGTCACCACGACCTGCACCCACAAGCAGCTCTACGGCCCGCGCGGCGGCCTGATCCTGCTGGGCCGCGACCGCGACCTGCCGGCGCCGTTGTTGTCCGGCGGCGGCGGTCCGGAGCGGACGCTCGCCGACGCCATGCAGAAGGGGGTCTTCCCGCTGTTCCAGGGGGCGCCGGTGCTCAACGTCATCGCCGCCAAGGCGCGGGCGCTCGACCGGGTGATGAGCCCCGAGTTCCGCGGTCTCGCCCGGCGCATCGTCGAGGACGCGCAGGCGCTCGCCGCGGACTTCGCCGGGGCCGGCTACCGCGTCGTCTCCGGCGGCACGGACAACCACCTGGTGATCCTGGACGTGCTGACCAGCGCCGGGGTGACCGGGGTGGTGGCCGAGAAGGCGCTGGAGGCCTGCCACATCGTGGTCAACAAGAACCGCATCCCGGGGGACGCCAGGAGCGCGGTGGTGACCAGCGGCGTCCGCATCGGCACCAACAGCGTGGCCCTGCGCGGCATGGGGCCGGAGCAGATGGCCGAGTGCGCCGCGCTGGTGCGCCGCGTGCTCGCCGCCGTGCGCCCGCTCACCGACCGCGACTTCGAGCTGGACGCCACAGTCCGCGACTCGGTGATCGCCCGCGTCAAGGAGCTGTGCCGCGCCTTTCCCGTGCCGCGCTACCCGAAGCGGCAGGCCGCTGAGCCCGGCGTCGCGCCGCAAGCCGTTTTTGTAGGGCAGGGCTGAAGTGGCGTCCGAGCCGCGCGGCGGACAGGGGGGGTTCTCTGCGGAGCGGCAGCAGCTTCTCAAGCTGCTGCTGCGCGACAAGGGGGTCAAGGCCCCTCAGCAGGCGCCGATCGCGCGCCGTCCCGACCCCCGGACGCCGGCGCGGCTCTCCTTCGCCCAACAGCGGCTCTGGATCCTCGACCGGCTGGAGCCAGGGAGCGCCTCGTACAACATCCCGGTCGCGCTCCGGCTGACCGGCCGGCTCGACGTGGCGGCCCTGCTCGCCGCCATGGCCGAGGTGGTGCGCCGGCACGAGGCCCTGCGCACCACCTTCGCCGAACGCGACGGCACGCCCTTCCAGGTCGTCCATCCGCCGCCCGCGCGGGGCGTCGCGG
>JBKKAU010000151.1:0-8190 GCA_046714475.1 Thermoanaerobaculia bacterium | reverse complement strand
GCCTATGGATCCTGCCGGAGCTGTGGAAAACGCCAGAAGCGGCGTTTCCCACAGCTCCTTGGACGGCGCCAACAGCGCCGCCGCCCACAGGTCCCACAGGCCCGGCGACGAGGTCAAGCAGGAGAACTAAACAACCCCGAGGAGGGGGGGAATTTTAGGTGATCGAGAGGGGGGAAAATTGGGTGATCGTTGACAGCTCCTCCAGGTTGCGGGCCGCAAGTGCGAGACCCTGTTGAACCGGCTCGTCTCCCATGTCCCGGTCGAGGACGTGCAAGCGGATGAGCTGTGGTGCTTCGTGGGCATGAAGGAGAAGACGAAGAAGCGGCTTGGCGTCCTGAACGCGGAGCTGGGGGACGCCTACACCTTCCTTGCCCACGACCGGAAGAGCAAGGTAGTGCTCTCCTGGCACCTGGGCCGCCGCACGGCTGAGGATGCCTCTTCCTTCATGGCGAAGACGGCGGCGGCGTGCGAAGGCCGTTTCCAGCTCACGACCGACGGTTTCAACGGCTATCCGGCGGCGGTCGAGGAGCACCTGGGCGGCCGGGTCGACTACGCGCAACTCGTCAAGGTCTATAGCGGTGAGGGAGTTGACTCGGAGCGGCGGTACTCTCCGCCGTCGATAATAAGTGCTGAGAAGGTAGCTATCTCCGGCGAGCCGGAAGAGTCGCGGGTTTGCACCTCGCATGTCGAGCGCCACAACCTGCACATCCGCATGCAGATGCGGCGCTTCACCCGTCTGACCAACGCGTTCAGCCGGAAGCGGGACAACCTGCGCGCGGCGCTGGCGCTGCACTTTGCCGCCTACAACTTCTGTTGGATGCACTCCGGCATCCGCTGCACGCCCGCGATGGCCGCCGGGCTCGTCCGCAAGCCCTGGAAGGTGGGGGAGCTGCTGCTGACGGCGTAAGACTTATTCTTTAACGTCTGCTTCCGCGAGCTGCTCCAGAAATTGGCTTACGTGCTGGAGGATGTTCTGAGATCTCGCGCGGTCGTAGTTCTGCCGCTGGTGCATCGTGTGATTGCGCCAAGCGTCTTTGAGGAATCGGAAGTGGGTGGCAGCATCTGCGTAGGTGTCGAGGAGTGCGCGTCGCTCGCTGGTCAACCTAGCCTGCCGAGCGCTGTTGATTGCCGCCTCTATGCGGTCAATGATGGGACCCCACATCGGACGCTCCGGCGGCGGAACTTCAAGCTGTCGGGCAAACGCGCTTAAGCCCACCTCTAGCGCTCTCATAGCGTGGAAGACAGCGGCGGTCTGTTGGTCTAGCGCCAAGCACTTCCCTGCCAGCTGTAGCTCTTCATCGGCAGCCGGAAAAGCGCTGGCCGTCGCTCGATTCAGCGGAGGCTTTTCGTAGAGGTCTCGATCACCGGCAGGGACAACGAAGTACAGGTGTGCATCGAGTTCTTCGAGGAAGGCCCGCCGGACCTCTCGGGACTCATGCAGCGCAACCTCCAGCGTTAAGGATTTCTCCTTCCACAAGTCAAACACTCTTTGGGTTCGGCGCTCTAGGTGAGGAAACCCGAGTAGCCCTAGCCGAAGTCCGAGTTCTTTCAACTGCGAAGCCGCCCGCCCAAGAGCTTGGGGAGCGTTGGCCTCCAGCTCCCCCTCGATCGACTCGACTAGAGCTAGTTGTAGTAGGAGGCTCTTTGCGTGGAAGCGCAGCACGCCCAGAAGCGTAACAAACTGGTACCTCGACAGGGGAGCTACATCCACGATGAGTAGAAGGGTAACACCTGAGTAGAAGAGTAACAAGGGCCGGTCCTCCTGCGAGGACCGGCCCGGTGCTGCTATCGCGGCTTTCTGCGGTAGGTTTCCAGCACAGCCGCCGTCCCTGCCTCACTGCTGGGCGGCTCCCCCTCACCATCCCACCGTACCCACAAGGCCGCCAGCTCGGCCGCTAGAGCCTTGCAGTCCCTCATGTAAGTGAGCGTGGCAAGGATACGGCCCGTAGGGACGTAGACCAGGGAATAGACGTGACAGCCGTAGTACCCTGGCCCGCTCACCGTCCCCCGGAAGATCCCGAAGGGAACGGAGAGCATGCCGCGCGTGGGGATGGTCTCCCCGTCCAAGAGGCGGACCCGGAAAAGGCCCTGCCGCCATGCCAAGGGACGCGGACGGCCCGACTCCGCGAGCTGGCGCAGGTAGGCATCTGCGGCGTGCGCGAGCCAGCTCCCTACGGAGGGATGGCTTGCGCCTTCCGCACTCTTCTTCCATCTGATGCTCTGCTCCATGCTGGCCCGCACGACGAAGGATGCCGTCTTCAAGGCTCCTGCTCCTGCTTCTGCTTCTTCTTCTGCCGCGCCTTGTCCCGCCGTGCTTGGGTCCGTTCCGCCTGCTCCTGCATTCGCTCGAAGTACTTGACCGTGAAGTCAGCGGCAAAGGCCAGGAAGACGGGCAGGGGCCGATTGCTCAATTGCCGAGCGGCGGTGCTCCATGAGATGAGCTGCTCTTTGGTGGCGCGGGTGGTCACTCGGTGGTCAGCGTTCGGGGGCCAGATCGCACGGAAGGCCATGGTCAGACCTCGTGAAGGATGATGCCTTCCGGGAGATCCGGAGCGGCTTGGATACGCACCATTTCGGTCAGTCGCCACTCCGGCAGGCCCGGCTCGGGCTCGTCGAGCCAGTAGGCGAACCAGCGGCCGAAGAGGTAGAAGACCGTGAGGCCGGCGTCGTCCGGGTCCAGGGCGGGCGGGGCGTCTGCCGGGTCGTCGGTGTGCGGCGTGAACTGTATGGCGATGATGCGCTCGTAGAGGGCGCGGCGGGTCGCTTCGGTGTAGCGGGTGAGGTCCAGCGGATCGGGGTACACTTCGGGCAGCTCGGGCATGGACGTGCTCCTTGCTCGGGTCAGGCTCGGCGGACGTGTTCAGGCACCCCGCCGGGCCGCTTCTCTGGGACGGGAAAGAGACGGTCTCCTCCCCTTTCAGGGGAGAAGGTACCCGCTCCCGGTCACCCCGGAGCACCCCCGGACCACCCACACTGAGTTAGGACACGACCCTCGGGAGGGCGACGGCCGCCCTCTACAGGGCCAGCCTGGCCCTCCGCAGGGCCGGCACGGCCCCGCACGGGGGCAGCGGTGGCCCTCTGGAGGGGAGGGGTGGCCCCGCGGAGGGCCACGGTAGCCCTCCTGAGGGCCACCGCTGCCCAACGTTCGGGCGTTGTCGCGGATCGTTCCGGAGAGGCCCCGGTCAGCTCCGGGACGCCTGCAACTCCTTGTAGGCGTTCTCGGCTTCCTTCGGGAAGGAGGCGCGTTGCGGCCGCCAGCCCAGCTCTTCGTTCCGGCGGCTGAGGATCACCTGGTCGAGGATCAGACAGTCGGCGACAGGGCCCAGCTTCTGCCTTGCGTCCTCCAGCGCGACCCATTGGGTCTCTCCACCCTTCCCTACCGCCTGGCTCGCGGCCGTTGCGACCTCTTGCAGCGTCGGTGAGGCGCCGTCCACGCCGTGGTAGATGCCCCGGCCGCGATGCTCGATGACCGCGCGGTAGAAGCGCGCCAGGTCCTCGACGTGGATGAAGGGCACGCGGTTGGTGCCGTCTCCCACGTACTGTGAGGCGCCGTGCTGCTCGGCCGACTTGAAGTAGCCGGCGGTCAGGCCGCCGGTGCCGCCGTAGACCATGCCGGGACGGACCACCGCCGTCGCCAACTGGTCGGTTGCGGCGTCCAGCACCTCCCTCTCGTGGGCCGTCCGCCAAGCCACGAGTGGAGCGGGATGGTCCGCCAGGGTGTCCTCATAGGCCGGTTCTTCCCCCGTCTCTCCCAGCACCCAGATGCCCGAGGTGAAAATCACCTGGCGCTCCGCGTCCCCCTCGCGGGCCACGGCGAGCAGCGTCTCCATCCCCGTCCGGTCGGCTTCCACCCCGCGGGGTGAGTACTCGACGGCGGCGTGGACCAGCGCGTCGTGCCCGGCCGCCGCCTCCTGATAGGTCGAGGGATCCTTGATGTCGCCCACCACGGCGCTGGCGCCCAGCGCCTCCAGGGCCTTGGCCTTCTCCGGCGAGCGGGTCATACCCGTCACCTCGTGCCCGCCCGCCAACAGCTCCTTCACCACCGCGTTGCCGATGTAGCCGGTCGCTCCCGTCACGAATACCCGCATGCCGTCACCTCCGCGCCGAGTCTATCTCCTCCCCCGCCTGCTGGTCGCGGCCTTCGCCTCGTACCTGCCGGCCCGGGCGGGCGGCGGAGATCGAGCCGCAATTGGCGATCCGAGGGGAGTAGAGACGCCCCACGGGGCGTCTCTACCCTACATCTGCCCGCTGCGCGACGGCGGCGGCAACAGCCCGCCGATGCCCCCGCCGCCGCTGCTGCTGGCGGTCTCCTCCGCCGGCGGCGCTCCGGCCGTCATCGGCTCCGGACGGCTGCCCGGCTTCTCCGGCGGCAGGGCGCCGGCGCGGCATTGCGGGCATTCGTGCGGCGGATAGGACGGCAGGTCGAGCGTGATCAGCGAGCGGAACGGCACGTCGAACGGATCGCGTCCGGCGGTGCGGTCGATGATCGCGCCGATGCCGATCACCCGGGCGCCGCGGGCGGTGGCGAGCGAGGCGGTCTCCAGGGTCGAGCGGCCGGTGGTGACCACGTCCTCGATCACCACGACGCGCTCTCCCTGTTTGATCGAGAAGCCGCGCCGCAGCCCCATCTCGTCGCCCTTGCGCTCGCTGAAACGGAACGGCACGCCGAGGGCGGCGGCCACCTCGTGGCCGATGATCACGCCGCCCAGGGCGGGCGCGATCACCGAGTCGGGGTGGAACGAACGCAGCTTCTCCGCCAGGTCGTTGCCGACGCGGCGGGCGCGGACCGGGTCCTCGAGCAACAGGGCGCACTGCACGTAGGCTTCCGAGTGGAGCCCCGAGGAGAGCAGGAAATGGCCGCGGCGCAGCGCGCCGCTCTCCTCGAGGAGACGGAGGACGATCTTCTCGTTGTCAGGCTTCATGCGGCTGTCCCTCCCGCCGGATCTCGTACTGGTCCAGCTTCTTGTAGAGATTGCTGCGCGGTGTGTCGATCGCCTGCGCGGTCTTGGTGACGTTCCAGCCGTTCTCCTCCAGCTTGTGGAGCAGGAACATGCGCTCGGAGGTGTCGTGGAACTCGCGCAGCGTCTTGACCGCCAGGATCGCGCTCGACAGCTCGGGGCGCGCCCCGCCGGTCGCGGCGATGACGTCCTCGCGGGTGATCACGTCGCCCGGCGCGAGGATCAGCAGGCGTTCGACCAGGTTCTTGAGCTCGCGGACGTTGCCCTTCCAGGGCAGGGCCTGGAGGTGGGCCAGCGCCTCGGCGCTGAGCTCCTTGAGGCGGTAGTTGTTGCTCTCGGCGTAGCGGCGGACGAAGTACTCGACCAGGAGAGGGACGTCCTCCAGGCGCTCGCGCAACGCCGGCGTACGGATCGGGATGACGTTGAGGCGGTAGAAAAGGTCTTCGCGGAAGCGCCCGGCGGCGATCTCGTCCTCCAGGCCGCGGTTGGTCGCCGCCACCACCCGGACGTCGACGGTGGCGGTCTTCTCCGCCCCCACCGGCTCGACCTCGCCGTTCTGCAGCACGCGCAGCACCTTGGCCTGGGTGCGGGCCGACATGTCGCCGATCTCGTCGAGGAAGATGGTGCCGCCGTCGGCGGTGACGAACTTGCCCATCTGGCGGCGGACGGCGCCGGTGAAGCTCCCCTTTTCGTGGCCGAACAGCTCGGACTCGATCAGCTCCTCGGGGATGGCGGCGCAGTTGACCTGGACGAGCGGCCGGTCGCGCCGCGACGACAGGCGGTGGATGGCGCGGGCGACCAACTCCTTGCCGGTGCCGCTCTCGCCGGTGATCAGCACGGTCGCCGGGGTGGGGGCGGCCTTCTCCACCATCTCGCGCAGCCGCTTCATGGCCGGCGTGGTGCCGATCAGGATGTCGGTCTCCTGGCGCAGCGTCCGGTTCTCGGAGTGCAGCCGGAAGCTCTCGATGGCGTTGCGCAGCGACACCAGGATGCGCTCGCGCTGCAGCGGTTTTTCGAAGAAATCGTAGGCGCCGCGCCGGGTGGCCTCGACCGCGGTCGCCACGTCGCCGTGGCCGCTGATCATCAGCACCGGCATGTCGTAGCCGCGTTCGCGGAAGGCCTTGAGCAGATCGAGGCCGTCCATCTCAGGCATCTTGATGTCGAGGAGCACCGCGTCCGGGGCGCGGTCGGCGACGCGGGCGAGGGCCTGGGCGCCGCCCGAGGCCTCCTCCACCCGGTAGCCCTCGTATTCCAGGATCATGTGCAGGCTGTCGCGGATCGCGGCTTCGTCGTCCACCACCAGGACGGAGGCGCGGAAGCTATCGTCGGTTTTGGCCATCGTCACCCAAGTGTAACAAGAAGCCGGCCCCGGCCGCGGCATCGAGCCACGGCGAGGGCCGGCCTGTCTTTGCGCGGTTCAGGCTCCCCGCCTCAGGGCGCCTGGACCACGGCGAAAAAGGCCGCTCCGCGTTCTCCCCGCCGGCCGTACTGCTGGACGTAGAACCGGAGGAACGAGCCGGAAGGCACGGCACGGACGAGGTTTTCGAAGTCCGCGACGCCGTTGACGGCGCGTCCGTTGACCTCGGTGATGACGTTGATGACGCCGCCCGCCGACCGCAGGTTCTGGTCGTAGAGCGGGCTGGAGGGGCCGACTTCGGTGACCACCACGCCGCGCGCCTCCTCCGGCAGGCTGTAGGTGCCGCGCAGGTTGGGCGTCAGGTTCTGGTACTCGATCCCCAGCCAGTCGATGCCCGGCTCGCCTTCGGGTTCGGCCTCGGCCTCCTCCGACTCGCTCTGCTCCGGACGCTCGCCGAGCTTGACCTCGCGGTCGGTGCGCTTGCCGTCGCGCAGCACCTCGAGGGTGACGCTCGCTCCCGGCCCCTTGGCCGACACGTAGCTGATCAGGTCGCGGGTGGTCTTCACCGGCCGGCCGTCGACCGACAGGATGATGTCGCCGTGCCGCAGGCCGGCGCGCTCCGCCGGCTGACCCGAGACCACGGTGTTGACCAGGGCGCCCGCGGCGGTGTCGAGGCCGAAGCTGCGGGCGGTGTTGTAGTCGAGGTTGCCGACCTCGATGCCGAGGTAGCCGCGGCTCACCTTCCCCTTGTCGCGCAGCTGCGGCAGGATCTCCTTGAGCGTGTTGACCGGCACCGCGAAGCCGATGTTCTCGGCCCCGAAGTTGATGGCGGTGGCGATGCCCACCACCTCGCCGCGCAGGTTGATCAGCGGGCCGCCGGAGTTGCCGAAGTTGATGGCCGCGTCGGTCTGGATGAAGTTCTCGAACGAGATGTCGTTGATGCCGATGGAGCGCCCCTTGGCGCTGACCACGCCGGTGGTGACCGTCTTGTCGAGGCTCAGGGGGTTGCCGACGACCATGGTCCAGTCGCCCACCCGCACCCGGTCGCTGTCGCCCAGCTCCAGATAGCGCAGGCTGTTGCCGGCGTCGATCTTCAGCAGGGCGATGTCGGTGGCGCTGTCGGCGCCCTTGACCTCGGCCGGGTAGTCGCGGTCGCCCAGGTGTACGGTGACGCGCGACGCGCCCTCGATCACGTGGTAGTTGGTGACCACCAGGCCGTCGCGGCTGATGACGAAGCCGCTGCCGCCCGAGTCGGAACGGAACTCCTGGGGCGTCTGGGGCCGTTGGGGCCGTCCGGGTACGCCCTCGCCCTCGTTCTCGTCCTGCTGCTGCTGGCCGTCCGGCCGGCCGCGCGGGCCGAAGAAGAACTCGAACGGGTCGATGCCGCCGCGGTTGCGGTTGTTGCCGCGCTCGATCGTCGCGGCCTGGATCGAGACGATGGCGGGGTCGACCGCCTCGGCGAGGTCGGCGAAGCTGGGGAGCCCCGTGATCTCGGAATGGGTGGCGGCGAGCTGGGTGGCGGAAAGCTGAGCCGTCTGCGGCTGCGCCACTCCGGGCACGGTGAGCTCCAGGCCTCCGGCCAGGACCATGCCGAAGAGGACCGCCCCCACGACCAGCGAGAACGTTGCGACGTGGCGACTACGGGATGTACTCATGGGCGCTGCAATCTCCTTTCTCTCTCCGATCCCTGAGGAAGCAAGCGGCTTGCCAGCAGCTTTCCCGGGGGAACGGGGGGAGCTGGGTCCGGATCCGCGTGCCACATTGGCACGAGAAGCTCCTGCGGCAGGTAAGAGCTGGCGGCGGGTGGAATATTTCACCTCCCGTCCTTGTCTTGAATAGTGCGTCCGGACCGCTGATGCGGGAACGGGTGGGAGG
>JBKKAU010000150.1:0-4333 GCA_046714475.1 Thermoanaerobaculia bacterium | reverse complement strand
CCTCCTGGGCGAGGTGGTCGGGCCGGTCGGTGAACGTGTACATGCCGGGGCGCTTGCGCACCGGCTCGAGCCCGGTCAGGACTTCGATGGCGGACGAATCGTAAGCAGTAGCCATAGATAGAGGACGTTCAAAGCTCCGGCAGTTCGAGGCCGAATGATACAGGACGCCGGCTTGACGGGCCGCGCCGCGGCTGATAGCCTAGTCAGTAACGAGGCGTAAAACAAGAGCGACGCCGCCGAGCCGTATCGTCAGCCGTTCCGTTCCGCCGTAAAATCAAGCTTTGAAACCGAAAGGAGGAGACGTGATGAAGGTACGAGTTGGAATCGCGATGCTGTCGCTGTGCATGTTGTCCGGGGTGGCGGGGGCGCAGGAGAAGAAGACCGAGACGCCGACCATGGGGCCGGCGGAGATGGAGGCCATGGCGAAGGCCGCGACGCCGGGCGAGAACCACAAGCACCTCGGCCGGTACGTCGGCAACTGGAACACCAGCATGAAGATGTGGATGGCGCCGGGCACGCCGCCGATGGAGTCGAAGGGCACCATGGAGTCGGAATGGATCCTGGGCGGGCGCTATCTCCAGTCCACCTACAAGGGCGACATGATGGGCCAGCCCTTCGAGGGTCGCGCCACCGACGCCTACGACAACGTCACCAAGCAGTTCCAGAGCACCTGGATCGACAACATGGGCACCGGCATCATGATCTCCAAGGGGACCTGCGACGCGGGGTGCAAGACCTTGACGATGACCGGCGAGATGGCCGACCCGATGACCGGCAACATGATGCCCGTCAAAAGCGTCACCACGTTCACCGCCGCCAACTCCTGGAAGATGGAGATGTTCACGTCCGGCCCGGACGGCTCCTCCTTCAAGATGATGGAGATGACCGCCACGAAGAAGTAGCGGCAGCCGGTCCTGGGGCTGCGGTGGCGGGACGCCGCGGCCCCTCTCTCCTTCCATCCTTCTTCTGCGATTAGCTCCCGGAAGGGCGGTATTCCGCGCCCGCCTCGGAGCAGGCGTCCGCGACCCGGTCCCCGTTATAGCTCGAAGGCGCGGGCCAGCGAGTCGGTGACCGCGAGGCCGTCTAGGGTAGGCGCCAGGACGCCCTCCCGCTTTTCCAGCAGTCCTTCGTCCTCCAGCCGTTCGATCAGTGCCCGGTTCCCCATTTCGAGGTCGGTCCCGTAACGCTCCCGGAACCGGCTCAGGTCGACTCCCGCCCGGGTTCGTAATCCCAGCATCAACGCCTCCAGGGCGAGGTCGCGCGGCTCCAGCTCCTCGCTGCCAGCGACCGGCTTCTCGCCCGCCGCGATCCTCTTCTCGTACGGCCCGAGCTTCCTCTCGTTCCACCACCTCTTTGTGCCGGCGAAAGAGTGGGCGGAGGGGCCGAGCCCCAGGTAGGGGGTGTGGTCCCAGTACTTCTGGTTGTGGCGGGAGCGGTGCTCGGGGGAGCGGGCGAAGTTCGAGACCTCGTAGCC
Organism: Thermoanaerobaculia bacterium; assembly: GCA_046714475.1. GTDB lineage: Bacteria > Acidobacteriota > Thermoanaerobaculia > Multivoradales > UBA5704 > DASPJI01. The sequence continues at coordinate 2,859 of JBKKAU010000150.1, read as the reverse complement.
CGGATAGCCGTGGTCGGCCAGGAAGCGATGGGTGAAGGCGAAGAGGTCGGCCTGCGCGGTCTCGGGAATCTCGGACATCTCGCCCCGCCCGAGCCGGAAGCCGAACGGCGTCCCCTCATGGAAGGTGAGCTGGTAGCAGGAGATATGGTCGGGCCGCAGTCGGACGGTCTCTTCGAGAGTCCGGCGCCAGGCCTCGGGGGGCTCCTCGGGCGAACCGTAGATGAGGTCGATCGAGACGGTATGGAAGCCGGCCTCCAGGGCAAGCTCGATGCCGTGCCGCGCCTCCAGGGGATCGTGGCGGCGGCCGAGGAAGCGGAGGGTCGCGGTGTCGAAGGACTGGACCCCGAGTGAGAGGGTGCGCACCCCGAGCGCCCGCCAGGCCCGCAGGCTCTCGGGTGTCACGTCCTCGGGGTTGGCCTCCAGGAAGATCCAGGCGTCCTTATCTATAAGGAAGGCGGCCCGGCAGGCCTCGACGATGCGCGCCAGCTCCGCCGGCTCCAGCGCCGAAGGGGTGCCGCCGCCGAAGTAGATCGTGTCGAAGGTAAAGGGCTCTCCCGCCCAGAGCCGGATCTCGGCGAGCAGGTGCTCGACGAACCCCGCCCGGCGCTCCCGTCCGCCAGTCAGAACCGCGAAGTCGCAGTAGGGGCAGATCGCGGAGCAGAAGGGGACGTGGAGGTAGAGGCCGGCGGGGGTGGGAAGGTCGGTACTCAGAGCCTGTCTTTCCAGGAGTCCGGATGACGGTGTTGGTGCATGACGGCGAGTACAAAAATCCCTGTGCTCTGAACTGCGTACAAGAGATTGAACGGGAAGCGTCGAACCCGCGCAATCCTGACGTTCTCGGATTCCAGAGGGCAGGATTCGGGATAAGCAGTAATACGTTCGAGCACAACATTGACTTCTTCGACGAAGTCATCGCCCAGCCCGGGTACCTCGTTCTCGTAGAGACGAGCAGATCTGGCGAGCTCTCGCGAAGCGCGAGGGTGGAGGATGAACCTCCTCATCGAAGCGAGGCGCGGGCTAGCCTCAGAGCCTCTTCGCCAGGTACGGCTTCAACTTTTCCTTCCAGCAACTCGCGGTAACGGCTCTCCGCTTCTTCAATCCAAAGCCGCTTCAACTCGGGAGTGGTGTCCTGCTCTTCCTCAAGGCTGAGAATGAGGGTATGGACTAGCTCCGCCCGATCCTCGGCTGCGAGCTTCAAGGCCGCCGCTTTCAAGTCGTCGAACCGCATGGATCCTCCTGCCTCTAGTCTAATACAGCAGGCTCTACGGTCCCGTCCACCGCCTTCTCCCCATACGCCTTCACCAGCGGCTCCTCGCGTCCGAGACGCTCCTCGGCGGCGTGGATGAGGTCGGTCAGGCCGGTGCGCTTGGCGGCGCTGACCAGGATGGCGCCGTAGCGGCGGGCGTGGACCTCGGCTTCGTGCTGCGGCAGGAGGTCCGCCTTGTTGAGGACCACGAGCCGTGGAATGTCCTGGAGGTGCAGCTCCTCCAGGATGCGCTCGACCGCCGCGATCTTCTGGTCGAGCTGCGGGTCGGCCACGTCGGCGACGTGCAGCAGCAGGCCGGCGTCGGACAGCTCTTCGAGCGTCGCCCGGAAGGCGGCGACCAGGTCCTTTGGCAGGTCGGCGATGAAACCGACGGTGTCGGTGATCACCACATCGCCTTCGCGCGGGAAGCGCAGACGCCGGCTGGTCGGGTCGAGGGTCATGAACAGCTTGTCCTCGGCTTCCACTTTGCTGCCGGTCAGGGCGTTGAGCAGCGTGCTCTTGCCGGCGTTGGTGTAGCCGATGATCGAGAGCACCGGCACCCCCTCTTCGCGGCGCTTGCGGCGGCGCAGGTGGCGCTGCTTCGACAGCTCTTCGACCTGCTTCTCGAGGGCGCGGATACGGTCGCGGATCCTGCGGCGGCCGACCTCCATCACGGTCTCGCCGGGGCCGCGGCCGCCGATGCCGCCGACGAGGCGGGAGAGGCCGGCGTCCTTCTCGGTCAGGCGCGGCACCGAGTACTTGAGCTGCGCCAGCTCGACCTGGAGCTTGCCGTCGCGGCTCTTGGCGCGTTGCGCGAAGACGTCGAGGATGAGCTGCGTGCGGTCGATCGCCTTCAAGCCCGTCGCGTCCTCGAAGGCGCGCGCCTGGGCGGGTTTCAAATCGATGTCGAAGATCGCCACGCTGGCGCGGCGGCGCATGCTCTCGAGGACGATCTCCTGGAGCTTGCCGCGGCCGACGACGGTGCGCGGGTGGACCTTCGAGCGCTTCTGCCGGACCGTGCCGGCGACGACGACGTCGGCCGAGCGCACCAGCTCCAGCATCTCGGCGAAATGCTCGTCGTCCGGCGTGATGCCGATGACCAGGGCGCGCTCCTGCTCGACCCCGCCGGCGTCGCTGGTGACGCGGGCGAACTCGGCTTCGAGGGCGCGCATGGTGGCGTCGACGTCGAAGGAGAGCTGGTGGACGTCCGGCGCCTTGATGCGTTCGAAGGCGTCCTCGGGGACCTGGGAGCCGTCCCCGTCCGCGCTCTCCGGCGGGGGCGGCGCGAGGTGCGCCAGCTCCACCCGGCCGGGCAGCCCGTCGGGGAGCACCTCGATGGCGGCGACGAGGTCAAGGCGCAGCAGCGCCAGGTCGTTCAGGTCGTCATGGGTGAGCGGCTCGCCTTTGAGGTGCGTATGGACCAGGCGCAGGCCGCGGAAGCGGCCGACGCCACCGCGCAGACGGCCGACGTCCGGCAAGGTCAGGCTGTGGGCGTCGCCCACGATGACGTTGCGCACCTCGCCCTCGCGGCCCAGCAGCACCCCCACCTGGCGGCCGAGCCGCCGGGAGGTTTCGGTGAGATGGCGGGCCAGCTCGGGGGAGACCACCTGCCG
>JBKKAU010000149.1:0-1277 GCA_046714475.1 Thermoanaerobaculia bacterium | reverse complement strand
TCGCACACCTGCCAGCAGACGGTCGTAGGCCAGGAGATCGGGAGCAGGAAGGGTGAGTACCGGGACCGTGATGGACTTGGGGCAGACGAGGGCCTTGACGGCGGCATAGTCGAAGGCGCCGCCAGCTTCGAGCAACTGAGCCAGAGCGCCCTCGACCTGGCTCTCCATGGTGCTTGCAGCCAGGTGCAGGATGCGGACGTACTCGACCTCGGCTCGATCCCCGCGCGCGGCTCTGAGGTGGTCGCGGTGAAGTATGAGGTGCTTCGAGGTTAGGTTCCTGTGACCAGGCACCCTGTATGAGGTACCCTCTTATAGAGTTCCAGCCAACAGAAAAGGCTTAAATACCTCGGCTGTCTTCTGAGTGGGTAGAGGGACGCGCGGCGCCCGACGGTTGGGCCGGCGGGGCCGGAGATCTCGATCGCGGACGTCTCCACCCCCTGAAAATGGCAGGACTACGTGCCTTACGATCGGTGACCATGCCCCGGAAGGTCGACTACTCACTCTGGCTGGAGCCTCCGGACCCTGGGACGGACGAGGAGTACGACATCCCGGCCGTGGCCCGGGAGCTCGACGAGAGGTTCCCGGAGATCCTGCGGAAGTGGCCGGACATCCGGCTCCGGCCGTCGGAGTTCCCCTCGGGCCTGCCCCGGGTCGAGATCCTCCTGCGTATTTCAAACCGTGGGGACTCCGCACAGGCCCTGGAGGCCGTTTTCGGAATCGCCAGGGATCTCGGCGGCTGGAAGATTCATGACGAGCAGACTTCCTGGACAATCGGCGACGAGGAGGACCGTCAGGAACTGCTCGATAGTATGGAGCAGGCGATCGAAAAGGAAGCCCTCTGGCGGATGCAGCGCTGGATCGAGATCGCCTTCGTCCCCCTCGTCATCGCGTTCTGCTTTCTTTCCCTGGGCGCTCTGGCCGGACTCGTGAGCGGATGACTGCTCCTCGCCTTCGTCCTGGCCTTGATCGTCCTCGGGATCTTCCTGAAGCGCTGAATGCTGTCCCGGCCCGGAAGAGGGACATAATCCTGAAACCTGCTGCCCACGGTCTTGATCTCCGAGAAGTTCCAGACAACAAGAAGAGGCACAGACCAAGGGGATGGCGAGGCAAAGCCGGTCTCCAGCCCCTTGGAGTCGTTCGGTAGATGCCGCTGCATCCGTGATCGCTTAAGAGGCTCTTTTTGCGGCCGGAGGTGCTTGCAAAGGGCCATGGATACGTGCTTTCCTCTTGTTGGTCGAGAACAAGAAAGGAGGCACCCCCATGGCCCGGCGGAAGTC
>JBKKAU010000148.1:0-8002 GCA_046714475.1 Thermoanaerobaculia bacterium | reverse complement strand
GCCCCAATCCCCGGGCGGCCGCGCCGATCCGCTCCAGGCGAACGGTGGCGACCGGCGTCCCGTGCTCGAGGTTGGTGCCGTTGGCGAGAGCGGAATCGAGAACGACGGTCTTTATAGAGTCGGTGGGGAGAGAAGTCTCCCAGACCGGGTTCCCGGGGTTGAGGACCACGGCCGCCTCTTCGGGGAGGAAGGTGGTTCCCGGGGAGGGGAGATGGAAGAGGAGGGCCAGGAAGATCAGGCCGGCGGCGAGGAGGCCCTCAGGAGAAGAAAAGGACTTCAAGGACGACAAGGACTCCAAGGACGTTTTCTGGTCCTTGCTGTCCCTGCTGTCCCTGCTGTCCTTTCTGTCCTTTCTTCCAGAGGACACCGCCGCCAAGGCCAGCCCCACCCCGAACGCGACCACCGGCGGCACCCACCCCCCGCGCAACCCCAGCATCCACAAGACCTCGCCAGTCGGTGACGGTCTCAGCCACGGATACGCGGCGAGCAGCGCGGTCCCGCCGGCGAGGGCGCCGGTCCACACCCCCTGGGCCGCCAGGGCCGGACCCTTCCGGTCCAGCGAGAGCGCGGCAAGGCCGAGAGGCGCCGCCAGCAGCCCCCAGTTCGGCATCATGTGCACGCTCGGGAAAAGCAGCGCGGCGGTCAGGATCTGGAGGGTCCGGCCCTTGTCGAAGCGGAAGAACGCCTGCCCCAGGACCGGCAGGAGCAGGAACAGCAAAGGCAGCATGGCAGCTCTTCCATCCCAACCCAACGACATGTATTCCTGATAGAGCACCAGGGCCGCGGCCGGGAGCGGACCGGCCCAGGGGAAGGCCAGGGCCAGGCCGGCGATCGCGATCACCAGGCCCGGACCCGGCTCCCAGGCGATCGGAGCGAGCAGCGCCAGGACGGCCGCCGCCTTGACCGGCCACCGGAGGTCCGGCCGTCTCAGGAGGTCGCCCGCGGCCAGCGCGACCATCGACAGCGTGGAGGAGACGTTCCAGCCCGGCGCGAGCAGCATCGCGGTCCCGGCGGCGATCAGGGCAAGCACGCCGCCATGGCGCCGCGCCAGCAGCGTGGCGGCCCCCGCCGCCGCCGCCGGCAGCGCGAGCAACGCCACCAGGGCGCGCGGGCCAAGCTCGGGCGCGAACAGCAGCTCGCCGCGCAACAGAAACTGCAACCCGAGGAACAGGGGGATCGAGACCTCCAGCGGCAGCTCGGGCAAGGCCGCGGCGAGCCGGCGCGCGGCGGCGATGGCCAGGGCCGCCACGAGCAGCAGCATCACGGCCGCTCCCCTTCCCGGTCCGGGGGGCAGAGCCCAGACGGCGGTCACCGCCAGGACCGATCCCAACCCCGCTTCCGGCGCCGGCCAGGGGGCCAGGGCGGCCACGGCCAGCAACACCGCCGTCGCCACCAGGGCGAGGTAGCCGCTCTCCGCCGCTCCCGACGGATCGAGCTCCCGGGAGGCGAAGACCGTCATGGCGACGAACGCCGCGAGCGGCGCCAGCAGCTTGACCAGCTCGTTCGCTGGACGGGATGGAGGCATAGGCATGGGCGTCTCGAATGGTATCGCTTTCGTCGGGGACCTTCCTGACTATTCATACGGATGAACCCCCCTCGGCGTCTATTGCATACCGCTGATACACTCCCCGGCCATGCTTTCCCGAGACCTCCTGCGCGACGGCTTCGACACGGTCCGTGAACGCCTCGCGGGCCGCAACATGGACCTCTCCGCTCTGGAGACCTGGCGGCGTCTGGACGCCGAGCGCCGCGCCGCGCTGGTCGAGGTGGAGGAGCTGAAACGGCAGCGCAACGAGGCGAGCCGCGAGATCGGCAGGATCAAGCAGCAGGGGGGCGACGCTTCGGAAGCGATGGCCGCGGTCGGACGGATGAAGTCGCGCGTCGAAGAGCTGGAGACCCGCCTCGCCGCCCTCGACCAGGAGATCGGAGCGATCGAGACCGCGCTCCCCAACCTGCCGCACGCCAGCGTGCCGGTGGGCAAGAACGAGAGCGACAACCGGGTCGAGCGCACCGTCGGCGAGCCGCGCCGGTTCGACTTCGCGCCCAAGGCCCACTGGGACCTGGGCCCCGAGCTGGGCATCCTGGATTTCGAGCGCGGCACCAAGGTGACCGGCGCCCGGTTCACCGCCTCCTTCGGCGCCGGCGCGCGGCTGGAGCGCGCGCTCATCTCCTTCATGCTCGACCTCCACACCCGCGCGCACGGCTACACCGAGGTCCTGCCGCCGTTCATTGTCAACCGCGACAGCCTGTTCGGCACCGGCCAGCTCCCCAAGTTCGAGCAGGATCTGTTCAAGCTGGAGGGGTTCAACTACTTCCTGGTGCCGACCGCCGAGGTGCCGCTCACCAACCTGCACCGCGACGAGACCCTCGACGAGAGCCAGCTCCCCGTCCGCTACACCGCCTACACCCCCTGCTTCCGCAGCGAGGCGGGGTCCTACGGCAAGGACGTGCGGGGGCTGATCCGCCAGCACCAGTTCAACAAGGTCGAGCTGGTGCAGCTCACCGCGCAGGAGACGAGCTACGACGCGCTCGAAGAGCTGACCGGCCACGCCGAGAAGGTGCTCCAGCTCCTCGAGCTGCCCTACCGGGCGGTGACGCTGTCTACGGGCGACATGGGCTTTTCGGCCGCCAAGACCTACGACCTCGAGGTCTGGCTGCCGGGCCAGGACGCCTATCGGGAGATCTCCTCCTGCAGCAACTGTGAGGACTTCCAGGCGCGCCGGGCCAACCTGCGGTATCGGCCGGCGGGAGGGGGCAAGGCCCGGCTCCTGCACACGCTGAACGGCTCCGGCCTCGCGGTCGGGCGGACGCTGATCGCGATCCTGGAGAACTACCAGCAGGCGGACGGCTCGGTGACGGTCCCGGAGGCGCTGCGGCCGTACATGGGCGGCCTGGAGAGCATTCTCCCTCCAAAGCGGTAAGCTATCCCCCACGGAGGGGTGGCTGAGCGGTCTAAAGCAGCGGTCTTGAAAACCGCCGGTCGTTCACGCGGCCCGTGGGTTCGAATCCCACCCCCTCCGCCATCTCAACCCTTCCCCAGCATCCCCCGCACCCGCTCCGCGACCGCGTCCGGCGTGAAGCCGAACTCCCGCGCCAGGTCCTTGTAGGGGGCCGAGGCGCCGAAGCGCTCGATGCCGTGGACCTCGCCCTCGGTGCCGACGTACTTGTGCCAGCCGAACGGGATGGCCGCCTCGACCGCCAGGCGCTTGCGGACCGACGGCGGCAGCACAGAGGCACGGTACTCCTCCGGCTGCCGGTCGAACAGCTCCCAGGACGGCATGCTGACGACGCGCGCCCGGATGCCCTCGCCGGCCAGCGTCTTGGCCGCCGCGAGCGTCACCCAGACCTCGGAGCCGGTCGCGAGCAGGAGGATTTCGGGATCACCTCCCTCCGCGTCGTGGAGGACATAGGCGCCCTGGCCGATGCGGTCACGGGCGAGGCGGCCGGTCTCTTCGAGGACCGGCAGGTACTGGCGGGTGAGGACCAGCGCCGTGGGGCCGTGCCGGTTCTCGACCGCCACCCGCCAGGCCTCGGCGGTCTCGTTGGCGTCGGCCGGGCGCAGCACGGTCAGGTTGACGATCGAGCGCAGCGAGGCGAGCTGGCTGACCGGCTGGTGGGTCGGGCCGTCCTCGCCGAGGAAGATCGAGTCGTGGGTGAAGATGTAGATCGCCTGCAGCCTCATCAGCGCCGCCAGGCGGATCGGCGGGCGCATGTAGTCCGAGAAGATCAGGAAGGTGCCGCCGTAGGGGATCCAGAGCCGCGACAGCGAGATGCCGTTCATGGCCGAGCCCATGCCGTGCTCGCGGACGCCGAAGCGGAGGTTCCTGCCGTCGGGGTGGGCGGGCGAGAAGTCGGGCGATCCCTTGATCAGCGTGTTGTTCGACGGCGCGAGGTCGGCCGAGCCGCCCGCCAGCTCCGGCAGGATGGCGGCGATGGCGTTGATCACCTTGCCCGAGGCGGCGCGGGTCGCGATCCCCTTCTCGTCGGGGTCGAACTTCGGCAGGGCCTCCTGCCAGCCGTCGGGGAGCCGGCCGGCGAGCCGCCGCTTCAGATCCGCCGCCATCTCCGGATGGGCCTCTTCATAGCGCTTCAGGAGGCCGTTCCACTCCGCCTCCAGCCGCCGGCCGCGCTCGCGCGCCTGCTCGAAGGGGGAGAGCGCCTCCTGGGGGACGTGGAAGGTGGGCTCCTCCGGCCAGCCGAGCGCCCGCTTGGTAGCCTTGACCTCTTCCGCGCCGAGCGGCGCGCCGTGCGCCTCGGCGGTCCCCGCCTTTTCGGGGCTGCCGTAGCCGATGACCGTCTTGACCGCGACCAGCGTCGGGCGTTCGGTCTCGGCCTCGGCCGCGGCGATCGCCGCCTCCAGCTCCTCCAGGTCGTTGCCGTCCTTGACCCGCAGGACGCGCCAGCCGTAGGCCTCGTAACGCTTGCCGACGTCCTCGGAGAAGGCGAGCGAGGTGGGGCCGTCGATCGAGATCTCGTTGTCGTCGTAGAAGACCTTGAGCTGGCCGAGCCTGTGATGGCCGGCGAGCGAGGAGGCCTCGGAGCTCACCCCCTCCATCATGTCGCCGTCGCTGGCGATGACCCAGACGCGGTAGTCGAAGAGGGGGAACCCCTCGCGGTTGAAGTGGGCGGTCGACATCCGCTGCGCCATGGCCATGCCGACCGCGTTGCCGAGCCCCTGGCCGAGCGGGCCGGTGGTGGTCTCGACGCCGCGGGTCAGCTCGTGCTCGGGGTGGCCGGGGGTCTTGGAGCCGAACTGGCGGAAGCGCTGCAGCTCCTCCATCGGCAGGCCGTAGCCGCCGAGGTGGAGCAGTGAGTAGAGGAGGGCCGAGGCGTGGCCGGCCGAGAGCACGAAGCGGTCGCGGTTCGGCCAATCCGGGTTGTCCGGGTTGTGGCGCATGTGCCGCGTCCAGAGCAGATAGGCGAGCGGCGCCTGGCCGAGCGGCGCCCCCGGATGCCCCGACTGCGCCTTCTCGACCATGTCGACCGAGAGGAACCGGATGGTATTGATGGCGAGTTGATCGACTCCCTGTGCCGCCTGTTCACCCATGACGTTGCCCCCTTCCCGCGGGAATCTCCGGCGCGGGCGGATAGTTTACCCTCTGGCGTCTTTGACTCCGCTACGGGTGACCTCTACAATGAGGGCTCCCTGCGGGAAGCCGCGCACGGAGAGGTGCTGGAGTGGCCGAACAGGGCTGCCTGCTAAGCAGTTGTCCGGGGTAAACCCGGACCGAGGGTTCGAATCCCTCCCTCTCCGCCATCCTTGATCCCATTCCTTCTTCTTCCGGAGCGCTCATGAGCACGGAGAGCAACGGCCCGGTCCGCGTCCGTTTCGCGCCCTCGCCGACAGGATTTCTGCACGTCGGCGGCGTCCGCACCGCCATCTACAACGACCTGCTGCGCCTCAACCGGGGCGGTGTCTTCGTGCTGCGCATCGAGGATACCGACAAGGAGCGCTCGGACGAGGCGATGACCCGCCAGATCCAGGACGCGCTCGCCTGGGTCGGCGTCACCTGGGAGGAGGGGCCGTTCCTGCAGAGCGAGCGCCTGCCCCGCCACCAGGAGCGGGCGCAAGAGCTGCTCGATGCCGGGAAGGCCTACCGCTGCTTCTGCACCGTCGAGGCGCTGGAGGCCCAGCGCGCCGAGGCGCAGAAACAGGGAGTCGCCTTCCGCTATCCGCGCACCTGCCTGCAACTGAGCCCGGACGAGGTCGAGTCCCGGGTCGCGGCCGGCACGCCGTTCGTGGTTCGCTTCCGCATGCCCGACGGCAAGATCCGCTTCGCCGACCTGGTGCGCGGCGACATGGACTTCCCGCCGGACGCGCTCGACGACTTCATCCTGCTGCGCTCCGACGGCTCGCCCACGTACCACATGTCGGTGGTGGTCGACGACATCGACATGGAGATCACGCACGTGATCCGGGGCGAGGACCACCTGTCGAACACCCCCAAGCACGTGCCGCTGTTCGAGGCCCTGGGCGGGACGGCGCCGACCTTCGGCCACCTGCCCCTGATCCTGGGCCCGGACAAGAAGCGTCTCTCCAAGCGCACCGGCGCCACCTCGGTCGAGGAGTTCCGGGCCGAGGGGGTGCTGCCGCACGCCCTCTACAACTACATGGCCCTCCTCGGCTGGAACCCCGGCGACGACCGGGAGGTCATGACGCGCGAGGAGATGGGGCGGACCTTCTCGACCGGCCGCCTGAACGCCTCGGCGGCGGTGTTCGACCGCGAGAAGCTCCTCTGGATGAACGGCCAGTACCTGTCGGCCCTGCCGCTCGACGCGGTCCTGCCCTACCTGGAGCCGTTCCTCGCCGAGGTGGGCCTGACCGGCGCCGACCCGGACCGGCTGAGGGCCGCCTTGCAGCTCCACCAGAGCCGCGCCCGCAGCCTCAAGGAGCTGGCGCCGATGCTGGTGCCCTACTTCCGGGACGAGCTGACCTACGAGCCCGAGCTCTGCGCCAAGTTCCTGAAGGATGGAGACCTGCCGGTCCACCTGGCGGCGCTGCGCGACCGCTACGCCCAGGCCGAGCCGTTCGACAAGGACAAGCTGGAGGCCGAGTTGCGCGCCGTCGCCGAAGAGCGGGGCCTCAAGGCCGGCGTCCTGATCCACCCCACCCGCATGGCCCTGTCCGGCGCCACGGGCGGCCCGCCGCTGTTCGACCTGATCGAAGCCATGGGCCGAGACGCCGCGGTCCGCCACCTGGGCCACTTCGTCGCGTTCCTGAGGAAGGGCGGCGAGACCGTAGAGCCCGGAACCCGCCAGGACTGACCCGCGAGCCGTCCCCCCGCGAGGGGATCTCATCCCCTCCCGAGGGAACGCGCCCCCTCGCCACAGGACGCCATCCCCTCGCGGGGGGACGACAGCATTTGAAGAGGGGATCGCACCCCCTCGCGAGGGGACGCCACCCCCTCAGGAGGGGACGAGATCCTGGGGCCCGTCCCCCCCGCGAGGGGACGCCATCCCCCGCCAAGGGGACGGCACCCGGAAGCGGCTAGGGCGTCAGGGTTGACCCTCGCGCCGTCTTGGGTTATCTTCTTCGACCGTCCTGCTGGGAGGTCGTTCAACGGTAGGACATGCGGCTCTGACCCGCAGAATCGGGGTTCGAATCCCTGCCTCCCAGCCAACAACCCCCCTACTGCTAGACTGCTGGCCCGATGAGCAGCTCTCTCCTGCAAAAGTACCGCAAAGAAATCCTGGATCTGGCGGCCTGCCATGGAGCGAAGAATGTACGTGTCTTCGGTTCTCTGGCCCGGGGTGAGGGCGACAAGGGTAGCGACCTCGATCTGCTCGTAACCCTCGGCGAGGGGCGTTCGCTCTTGGACCTCGTCGGACTCAAACAGGATCTGGAGGATCTCGTGCACCGCCCGGTGGACGTGGTTACCGAGAACGCCCTCTCGCCCTACCTGCGGGAGCGTGTCCTCTCCGAAGCCATCCCGCTGTGAACCAAGGCCGAGACGAGCTGTACCTTCAGCACGGGCTCGATGCCATCAGGACGCGGCACGCTGGGCCAATTCCTAGCATTTAGAATTCAGTTTCCTCACCTGTTGACATGTGCGGCGAGAACCGGGGTCCCAATACTGGAGGCCAGAATGTGGTGTCAGCAGCGGCACTGGGATCAAATGCGCAGCCGGTTTCTTTCTTAGAGACACACCTAAGTAGTACGGCATCTTTCTTGACCCTATTGTAGTCTGGACATTTTCCAGAACGGGTATCCCACACTCCTAGGCGGTAGTACCAGAGAAGGTAAGCTAGGGATTCGTATCCACTCTCATCATCATAATCGGGAGTCGGCTGGTATCTCGTGTAATTTTGGAACACGACGCTAACGCTGTCCTTGGTAGGAATCAGAACGATTAAGTCCTCTTGTCGCTTGCAATCCCTTAGAGGGTGTTTGGGAAGTCATTTCCGAGCGAGCCGTCCGAGCATCAGCCTTATCATGGCTAGCCTGATCATTGCCACGCTCGTCTCGGCAAAAGCTTCGTAGTCCTTGCTCAGCCTGCGATAG